>NZ_JBFBAS010000003.1:112972-163316 GCF_040682335.1 Streptomyces sp. NPDC051219 | reverse complement strand
ACGCTGCAGGTGCTGACGCTGCTGCTGCTGCGACCGGCGGCTACGACGCTGCTGCGACCGGCGGCTACGACGCTGCTACGACCGGTCATGACATGACGGGCCCCCAGCCCGGCAAGCACAAGGAGAAGCACAAGGCGAAGCACAAGGAGAAGCACAAGGAGAAGCACAAGGCGAAGCCCAAGGAGAAGGACAAGGCGAAGCCCAAGGGGAAGCACAAGGAGAAGGACAAGGGGAAGCGCGATGTGCACAAAGTGCACGCTCACTGAGTGAGTTCTTCCCCCGCAGTTCGGTGGGAGCAGCGAGTCGCGCGTAGGTCCCTTCGGCGGAGTGCGCGCACAGATAGTCGCCCCCACACGTGAGTGGGCGGGTGGCGCGCGGCGGATCGTCATCGATTCCGTCGCGCGCCGCCCGCGGAAGCAGGGAGAAGCAGGTGCGAGCAGTCGGGATGGGAAGGACCGGGTGGGACCGTGCTGGGCGGCGTTAAGTCGACGAATGTGAAGCAATCGCAACGGAGCGGCGCTGAGCCGGCAGCGCAGGACGGTGGCGGGGAACCGCGTAGGAGCCGTGGGATTTCAGGGCCACCCCACCCGCTGAGCGCGGGAACGGGAGCCGCGGTGGCCCTCTGTCTGGCAGTGGCCCTGGTCCATGTGCTCCTGGTGTTTCTGCACGTTGCGCCCCCGAACGCCATTTCGCAGGCGTACAGCCGGCAGATCAAGGCATGGGTCCTGCCCGTGTTCGAGCAGAACTGGCGGCTCTTCGCCCCGAATCCGCAGTCGTTCAACCGGCAGATCTCGGCGAGGACCAGGGGGACAGCACCGGACGGCACCGCACAGGTGAGCGGCTGGATCGATCTGACCGCTATGGACGATTCCGCCGTCAAGCACAACGTCTTCCCGAGCCATACGGCACAGAACATGATGCGCCAGGCCTGGAATTCCTACCTCAAAACGCACGGCGGCGATAACCAGCCGCGCTCGGAGCGGGCTCTGATGATTGAAAAGTATCTGCGCAACATCGCAGTGGATCGCGTCGTTGCCCAACGTGGCGGCACCTTCGAGTCCATCCAGCTGCGGGTGATCACGCTGCCAATCGCCGCGCCCGGTGCAGCGGGCGGTTTCCGCCCGGCCGCCGCGGCACCGCCGCGGGTCGAAACCCGGTATCTGCCCTGGTGGAAGGTGGCCTCGCATGGAACGAACTGAGCAGGCACCGGTCGCGGCGTCCACAGCGTCCCGACGCACCACCGGGCGGGCGGCCGTACGCACGCCGCAGCGCGTACTCGACCGGGTCCATGCGTTCCTCGTCCTCCTGACCGAGCGGCCGGTCTCCCTGTACGCGGCGGCGGCGTTGCGCATCGGGTACGGGCTGCTCTATCTCGCTTTCCTGCTCCGCGAGTTTCCCCACCGCGACGATATGTGGGGCCCCGGTTCACCGTGGACGCCCGCGCTGGCCAGACAGATGTTTGACCAGAGCGGGTGGGTCAGTGTCCTCACCCTGTCCGACAGCCGGGTGTACTTCGAGGTCTGCTACGCCGTGGCTCTCGTCACGTGTGCGCTGTTCTTGCTGGGCTGGCGGACCCGGGCAGTGTCCGTGCTGTTCGCGGTCGTGGTGGTGTCGTTCCACGCCAAGGCGATCTACATGGCGGACGGCGGGGACAATCTCATGGTCCTCATGGCCGTCTACCTCGTCTTCACGGCGTGCGGCCGGCGCTGGTCCCTCGACGCACGCAGGACCCGGCTCCAAGCATCGGCGGGCAAGACGGCGGGCCCGCGCGGCGGCGGTCTCCGGCACCAACTTGGCGACGCCCGCAACGTCTTGACCACCGTGCTGCACAACTGCGGCATGTTCGTCATCGCCGCCCAGGTCTGCTTCCTCTACGGATGCGCGGGCCTGTACAAGGTGCAGGGCCCCACTTGGCGCGACGGCACCGCCCTCCATTACGTCCTGAACATCGACCTGTTCCGGCCCTGGCCCGAGCTGTCCCAGATGATCGACGGCCATCACGTACTGATCGCCGTCGTCGGCTACCTGACGGTGCTGGTGCAGGTCGCCTTTCCGTTCGTCCTGTTCGGCAGACTCAAATACCCCGTCCTCATCCTGCTGCTCGGCATGCACGTGAATATCGGGGTGCTCATGGGTCTGCCGGTCTTCTCCGGGGCGATGATCGTTGCCGATGCCGTGTTCCTGCCGGACCGGTTCTACCGCTCCCTGGGACGGCTGTGGCAGCGCATCCCCTGGCCCACAGGTGCCACGGGAGCGGGAGCCTCGCCCGTGACAGCACCCGCCGCGGTACCGCCGCAACCCAGGCCCGCCGAAGGGAGGGCCCTTGGGCATTCCGGCCCCTCATCCTCCCCAAAGCGGCAATCGTCAGGGTGACGATTTGATTGCGACAGCAGTGAGTGCCGTTCCCAGGATCCGAAGACCTCGTTGGGAAGGCGTGGACTCGTACTTCGACCGCGAAACGACTCAGATCCCCGTTCCGTGGCTGCTGGGTGCGTACTGGCTTGATTCGCCCGTGCACGACGACGGCGAGTGCAGCCGGTGTGGGCAGCTGTGGCGAGCGAACGTCCTTGCCCGGGAACCTCAAGGCGGAAGCCACTGTTCGTGCCTGGCCTTTCCCCAGTTCTGGCCTGCTGATCAACGCAGTGGTACGGCGTGGGATGCTCGGCTTCGCTGCCGCCGCGATCATCGCTGGCGCAATGACCGCCGTACTGGCTTGAACCCTGCCGACGGCACCCTGGTGGCCTCGCGGCCTGAACCGCGTGGGAAGTGACGTCCGACTACCGGGGCACGGGCGAAGAGGAGTTCCGCGCACGCCATGACCATCGCGTGCGCATGGGCGCATCCGAGCAGACGACCGGGCAACGTGCCCTCAGCGACACCAAGTCGGCAGCGCGCAAGCGCCTCGTGCTCTGGCACGGATATGGCACGAGACGCTTAGTTAGTGCGGTCTAGACGAAAGCCCCGGGCCGCTGGCCTGGGGCTTTCTGCTGGAGCGGGTGACGGGAATCGAACCCGCGCTCTGAGCTTGGGAATCACAGAGCGCCGGACCTGTAAAACCTACCCTCGAGCCACGACGGCCCCGGAGGCTACGGGACGGCGGGCGGCGGAGTCCTCATAGACTCCGCCGCGCGCCGTCGGTGAGAGTCCGCAGAAAGTTCAGGCGCGAATAGCTGATATGAGAAAGACAGGGTGGGCGGGAATTGAATCAGAGGACGTGAAGGAACTCCAGCAGTCCGATTCCTGTCCGGTCTCTCAGGGACGTCATGACGAAGCAGCCACGCCGGGCGCGGCCCTGGCGTGCCCGGGCGTGCCCGGGCGTTGAAATCAATCGGTGCTGTGCACCGCTGTGCTCCGGTGTCCGGTGACGACTCTGGTGCATGTCGTCATGGTGTTCCTTCATGTGGCCCCGCGCAGCACGGCGGACAGGCGTATGGCGGCCGCAAACCGGGCGAGCCGCGGGACCCGGATCCGTACCTCCGCAGGGCAGGCCCGGGGTACCCGGCCCGAAGCATCGAGCCACTGCAGCGGGGCAGAAGGACGCCGCTCCCTCCCGGACTCGCGTCCGACCAGAGCTGAGCGACACGGTCGCTCCGCTGTCGCAGGGCGGCGGAGACACTGGGTGCCAGGCGCGGGCGGCACCCTACTCTTCGGGAGGACGCTGCCCCGGCCTGCGGTTTGCCGGGAGGGCGCAGGCCGGTGTCCCGCCCGGCATGCGGTCGCGGTTCTTCGCAACGAGCCGGTAGGCGTCGTGGGCGATCCAGCGAAGGGGAGGCAGGGAGAGCAGTGCCCCGGGGACGGCCCACCCCTTGCCCGCCCCCAGCAGAAGTTTGGCGACAGCCTGACTGCCGCCGTACACAGCGCCGGTCGGCGTGATCCACAGGAGCTCGGACTCGGCTCGCTGCTGGGTGATGTCAAGGGAGCGCAGATCCGCGAACTGCCACGGAGTGATGGCGCAGGGGGGTCGCAGGTGGCGCTCGAGGAACGTCACCGAGGTCGTGCAGAAGGCACAGTCGCCGTCATAAACAAGTACAGCCCGGGTCCGCATGACTCCATCGTGCCTTGGCCAGGCACGATGTCCCGGCAGGCTGACTGCCGGTCCACCATGAATCCGGCGAGCCGCGGCCACGGTGTCAGCGCTCGGTGCGGTCCGCAGCCGCACGACAGCACACCGAGTGCTGCACGACCTGACTCAGTTGGTCTCAGCTTCGCCAGGCGGCAGGATGGGCGCTGTCTCGCAGCGCATCCTGGACGCCCTGGAAGCGCCGTTTCCCGACGACTGGACGCCCGACCGCCCATCCGCGCCAGGCCGCGACCAACCAAGGCATCGGCACCCCAGTCCCGCTGCCGCCGAGAGCCAACGTGCCATCAACGTCATGATCGCCGCGCAGGCCGCCGGGGGTTGTCCGCACCGAGCCCCGGACGACCTCGCGCAGCTGTACTGGGGCTCTGCACCCAGCGGAACCAGGCCGAGTACCTCGTCAGCGCCTCTGAAACGGCGCACCCACTCGTCGCCGGCCCACATATCGCCACCGCGGGACCGCCATACCGGTACGCCCCTCGGGGTGGGGCGGGCGCGCGGACTCACCCCTCGAAGGTATGGAACGCCCGCGCGTCCCGCCCCTCGCGCAGCTCGCGCCATGCCGCGCAGGTGTGCCGGGACGCCGGGCGTACGGGGATTCTCGGCATGCGGCGCGCGGGCTGCCGGAGCACGCTGGTCCTGGAGCTGCCGGTCGACCGACCGGCAGGCGGCTGGGAAGGCGGTGGCGATGTTCGCGAGGCTGAGCACCTATCAGGGGTCACCCGTGCCCGCGGAGGGTGACCTGGGCGCGATCTCGGAAATGCTGGTCCAGCAGGTGCAGACGCTTCCCGGGTTCCGGGGCGTTTACTACCTCGTCGACCGCGCCTCCGGGAAGGCCAGGACTCTGACCTTGTGGGAGGACGAGGAGGCCATGGAGGAGAGCGAGGACTTGGCCACTCGGATCCGCGAGGAAGCCGCACGACGTGAAGGCCAGCGGATCGTCTCGGTCGAACGCTTCGAGGTGGGGTTCAGCCACCTGAAGTCCTGACGGAGACGAAGGCGGCCGAAGCGGCTCCGGAGCCGGAGGCGCGCTCCGAGGGCCGAGTCGAGGGCCTCCGTCACGTGACAACGCGCGGTTCGAAGTCGGCGAGCATCCGCTCCAACGCCTGCTGGTCCGGGCCCGTGAAAGGATCCGCCTCGGGTGCCCGGGCGATCGTGTCGATCATGCGCGGAGCGAGGCACACGGCGGGCGGCAGGTGGGTGCTCAGCACGATCTCGGGGTCCATAACCCGCAGGGGCTGGATCGTCGCGAGGTACTTGTCGGTGTCGACGATGCGGACCCAGGGGCTGTCCACGGTGGCCCAGAGCAGTTGTCCGGCGCGCAGATCCTCGGCGGAGACAGCACCGGCGTCGGCGCCGGTGGCGAGCTCTGCACTGGCCAGGGGCGCGCCGAAGCAGTCCGAGCTGAAGCACGCCCGCGTGCGCTCGTCGTAGAAACCGACGGTGGCGGGGTTGTCGAAGAGGGGCGGCCGGAACGCCCTGAGCGTACGGTCGCCGACGTCCAGGACCTGGCCGGGGTTGAGCAGCCAGAGGCGGTCGAGCGGCAGAGGCCGCTCGGTGGACATGATTCCGGCCGCGATGAACGTGGTCACCACCCGTGCTTCGGGAGCCGCGGCGAGCAGGTCGAACAGGCCCCCGGTGTGGTCGCGGTCGGGGTGGGTGAGCCAGATCCACCGTACGTCGGCGGGGTCGAGGACCGAGCCCAGTGCCTCCAAGAAGTTGCGGTCCGGGAGGCTGAGGCCGGTGTCGACGACGACAGGCTGGGCGGCGTGCAGAACAAAGGCGTTGACCGGGAGATAGCCGATCCCGGGGACCTCGAGGCAGTCACCCAGAACGGTGACGGGTCCGAGCTTGTGGATGGTCATGGCGGTCTCCGAGGACTCAGCTCTCGACTTGCGGCGCCCCTCCATCCAGGTTGAGCCCGGACCGCCCTTGGCGCACCCGGGCCCTGCCGGGCGGCGGCGCATGCCGCGCGCCGGGCTCGCGGCTTGTGGCTGCTCCACCGGGGTAGCGGCCCGGCTGGGCCGAGCGGGTGGTGTTCATCGGAATATCGGCGCACCGGCGGCGTCGCTCCGGCGGATCCCGAGATGCGTACACATCATGAGAAAGGTATGTAGATCGCTCCGCTCGAAAGTGAGGGACCGTCATGGCAGCAAACAAGGTCAAGACGATGTGGACCGCCTTCCTCGGCGCGCTGGTCGCGCTCTTCGCCGCACTGGGCTTCGCGACCAGGGCCACCGCCGCCGTTCCGGCTCAGCAGCCCGCCGTCCCCGCGGCCCCGCGAAAGCGTGCCGTCCGTGCCCAGGAGCCGCGTGTGCCCGCAGCGCGGCGGGCGCTGTCACGGAACACGGCCCTGCCTCCCACCATCAAGCAGCGTATCCGAGCTGAGGCGCACAACGCTTCGCCCTCCGCACGCAGGCTGTCCGCCGACGGAACCGGTGCCGGTGACGCGACCGGTGCGGATGCTGCGACCGGTGCCGGTGACGCGGGCCTGGCGCACTTCCAGCGCGTCTGACGCACGCCCGATGAGCGTCGCGGCTCAGGGCGCCGCAGTCAGGCGCGCCGCGGAGGCGATCGTGGCGCGGGCCTCCTGTTCGGAGAGTCCCGTGCGGACGGCAGCCTCGGTGAGGGAGTCCGCGAGCGTTTCCCCGAGACCGTTTTCGTACGCACGGCAAGCCGCCCAGAACAGCCGCGTGTTGCGCTGGCCCTCGTGAGCCGCCAGCACGAACTGCACCAGACCGTGTCCCTGTGGGGGCCGGCCCGCGGAGTGGTGGGAGCGCGGTGGGGGCGTGAGAAGACGAAGAAGTGCGCCGGGGCAGGGTGCGGGCACGAGATGTGAGGTGCCGGGCGCCAGCCGGTAGATGCCGTGGGTGGCAAGCGAGCCCGGGCCGACCAGGTAGCCGCCGGTGCCGCGGATGTCGATGCCGGGTGCGAGGCGGCCGGCGGAATTCGGAACGACCACGTCTGGTGGGCCGGTGAGCCAGAGATGGCGGCCGCCGCTGGGGGTGAGGACAGTGACCGTTCTCGGGACGGTGAAGAGGTGGCGCAGGGCCAGATGCTGGAGGGCGGCAGTGCTCTCCGTGGCGTCCGGCCCCGATGTGGTGTCGAGGTCTATGCCGATCAGGTGGTGCGGGGGCCGGCCGCAGGCGATGCCGTAGCCGGTGGCCCAGGGAGCGGCGCGGAAGAGCGCGCGAATGACGACCGGGTCCGTGGTGGCGTCGTGGACGCCGTGCCCCGGACGGCCGCATTCGCCGCGGCAGAGCACCGGCCCGGGATTTTCGCGGTACGAGGATGCCCGGTGCGGTGAGCGGAGTGCCGGGAGTTTGGTGCGGGACAGGGGGATGACGGGGAGCCCGCGCTCGGCGGCGGAGAGCGCGTGGGCGAGCGCGAGCGTGTGTGCATGGCGGTCGGTGGTTGCCATGGATTTATTTTCGTACACACGTTCGAAGAAAGGAAGAGGGGGAGGCCTCGGGGCGATTGGCCGAGAATGTGCCGAAACGCTTCATCCCTTGGGGGCGCCGGGCGGACCCGGCCATTGGGGTGTGAGCTGCGGCTTCGTCGGCGTGTCGGGGGTTTATCGGCGGTTCCTCATGCTTGCGGGGGAATCAGGGCGTCCGGGGTGGTTCGACGGGGATTCGGTGGGCAACTCTGGACTCGCGACGTCGAACACCACGACTGAGGCGGTCGGCCAACTGCCTCGGGACAAGCCGCACTTCTGGTTCCTGGAGGAATTGACATGGCAAGCATCCGTACCGCCCGCGTCCTCGCCGCTGCCGCATCGCTGCCCCTCGCCGCCGCCCTCTTCACAGGCGTCGCACAGGCCGACAACGGTTCGTTCGCGGACAACGGATCGAACGCGAGCGTGGCGTCCATCGTCGGCAGTGGTGTCGGCGGCAACAACGGAGGCAACTCGTCCACCTCGCAGCAGGTGGCGACCGGATCCGGTGCGTCCAACCAGAACAACACTGCCCAGGCGAACGGTTCCGGCCTGACCGCGATCGAGCAGTCCAACGAGAACATCGTGGTGAACTTCACCAACTTCTGGTGGTAGGGACCGGCCCGGGGAGGGGCTGCATCGGGGATGCGTGATGAGTGACTGCCTGCGCGACGGGACACCGGTCCCGTCGCGCGGGCCGTTGTGGTCTCGACGGGGATTCGGTCCCGGTCGCCCGCCTTGACAGCGGACAGGCATCTGACGGACAGTCAGAAATACTGTTCCGTGAGCCCGGGAGGCAGCCGCTGTGCATCTCGCTCCCACCGACCGCCAGTTGCGGCTGCGCGCGGAACTGCGCTTGTACTTCCGTGACGTCATGCCCCGGGAAGCCGTCGAGGACGCCGCGCAACAGCGCGCGCTGCTGCGGCGCATGGGCGCCGACAGGATGCTCGGACTGGGCTGGCCCGTCGAGTACGGCGGACAGGGACGGGGCGCCGACGAACAGTTCGTCTTTTTCGACGAGGCGTACCGCGCCGGCGCGCCCGTCTCGATGGTCACTCTCAACACGGTCGGTCCGACCCTGATGAAGTACGGGACGGACGAGCAGAAGGACTTCTTCCTGCCGCGCATCCTGCGCGGAGAGATCGTCTTCGCCATCGGATACAGCGAGCCCGAGGCCGGGACCGATCTTGCGTCGCTGCGCACGCGGGCCGTCCGCGAAGGCCGCCAGTGGCTGATCGAGGGCCAGAAGAGCTTCACCAGCAACGCCCAGAACGCCGACTGGATCTGGCTCGCCTGCCGAACGGATCCGCAGGCCCCGAAGCACCGCGGCATTTCGATCATCCTGGTGCCGACCGACGCGCCCGGCTTCTCTTGGACCCCCGTCGAGACGGTGGGCGGGCAGACGACCACGACCACGTACTACGACGCGATACGTGTGCCGGCCGGAAACCTGGTGGGCGAGGAGAACGGCGGCTGGGGGCTGATCACCAACCAGCTCAACCACGAGCGGGTGGCGCTCGCGGCGATCGGCATGCAGGCCGAGGACTTCTACGCGGCGGCACTCGACCACGCGCGCACCCCCGACCCGGTGAGCGGGGAACGACCGGCGGACCGGCCGTGGGTGCAGGGGCGCCTGGCCGAGGTGCACGCCCGGCTGGCCGCGGTACGGCTGCTCAACTGGCGGCTGGTCGGGGACGTGGGGGCGGGCACGCTCGCACCGGGCGACGCGAGTGGCGTCAAGTTTCTGGGAACCGAAAGCGGCGTGGCGGTGTATCGAATGTGTCAGGAAATTGTCGGAGAGGCAGGGCTGCTCCGCGCGGGCTCGCCGGGGTCCTTCATGGACGGGGAGCTGGAGCGGATGAACCGGGCGGCACAGATCAACACCTTTGGGGGCGGGGTGAGCGAGGTGCAGCGGGAGATCGTCGCGACGATGCGGCTCGGCATGAAGAGGGGGCGGCGGTGAGTGAGAAGGCGGGGGCCGCGGTGAGCAGGGACAGCGATGACCTCTACGAGCGGCTGAAGGCGTACGAAGGGCTGGCCGCCGCGACCTCGGGTGTGGGCAAGGACATCGTCAACGAGCCGATGATCAGGCACTGGTGCGAAGCGATGGGGGACACCAGCCCGGCCTACCCGGAGACGGCGCCGCCGACGATGCTGCAGGCCTGGACGATGGGCGGACTGTCCGGGCACACGGACCGGTCTTCGGCGTACGACGAGCTGTTCGGTCTGCTCGACGGCGGCGGGTACACCTCGGTGGTCGCGACCGACTGCGAACAGGAGTATCTGAAGCCGCTGTGCCCGGGGGACCGGATCACCTTCGACGCGGTGATCGAGTCGGTCTCGGCGCGCAAGACGACCAAGCTGGGCACCGGACACTTCGTCACGACGCGGATGGATGTCCGGGCGAACGGGGAGTTGGCAGGGACGCACCGCTTCCGGATCCTCAAGTACGCGCCCGCCCGGCAGAAACCGAAGGTCCAGCGGCCGCGGCCGGTGATCAATAGGGACAACGCCGGATTCTGGGACGGAGTCGCCGAGCACAAGTTGCTCATCCAGCGGTGCGGCCTGTGCAGGACGCTCCGCTTCCCATGGCTGCCGGGGTGCAATGCCTGCGGCTCACAGGAGTGGGAGGCGGTCGAGGCCAGTGGCGCCGGGACGGTCTACTCGTATGTCGTCATGCACCACCCTCCTTTTCCGGCGTTCGACCCGCCCTACACGGTCGGGCTGATCGAGCTCGCGGAGGGCGTGCGGATGGTCAGCAATGTGATCGGGGTGCCGTACGACAAGGTGCGGGTCGGGATGCCCGTACGACTGGAGTTCCTGCGCGTGGACGAGGACTGGGAGCTGCCGGTCTTCCGAGGAACCGGGAGCTGACATGGACTTCACGCCCTCGGATGAGCAGCTGGCCGCGCAGGAGCTGGCCGCGCGGATCTTCGGCGACTTCTCCACCCACGAGCGGCTGTCGGCCGCCGGGACCGGTACGGACGCCGAGCTGTGGAAGGCCCTGTGTGTGGCGGGGCTGGCAGCCGCCACCGAGGACATCGGGCTGCTCGGCCTGGTGCTGCTCCTGGAGGAGCAGGGCCGGACGACGGCGCAGGTTCCTCTCGCCGCGACCGGTGTGTACGGCCTGCTGGCGGTCGCCGCGCACGGCACGGACGAGCAGCGCGCGCGCCTCCTGCCGGACCTGCGGGACGGCACCGCCGTCGCCACCGGGGCGTTTCCCGCCCGCGGAGCGGCGGTGCGTGCCGATACCGCCGGGAGGCTGACCGGCACCGTGTCCCCCGTGCCGTGGCTGCGGGACGCGACCCATGTGCTGGTACCCGACGCCGAGAGGGCGCTGTGGTTCGTACGGACCATGGGCGACGCCGTGACGGTCGAACCGGTGGAGACCACAGCGCCGTGGTCGGCCGGGCGGCTCACCCTCTCGGGAGCGCCCGCCGAACGGCTCGGCGACGCGGGGACTGACGGCGGTGGTGGGAGTGGCGGCGACGTCGGCGGGAGCGGGTCCGGGAAGGGTTCCGGTGCCTACGCCTCTGTGCTGACGGCGGCCCGTACCGCCTTTGCCGGGCTGCAGGCGGGGGTGTGCGCGGGCTCGCTCGCGCGGGCCGTCGCGCACACCTCCACCCGTGAGCAGTTCGGCCGCCCACTCTCCACCAACCAGGGAGTCCTGCTGCGGGCCGCCGACGCGTTCATGGACACCGAGGCGATACGCGTCACGGCGTACGAAGCCGCATGGCGCCTGGACGCCGGACAGGACGCGGCCGCCGCGGCACTGACCGCCGGCTGGTGGGCGTCGGAGGCCGGAACCCGCGTGGTGCACGCCGGGCAGCATCTGCACGGCGGGGCCGGGGCCGACCTCGACCACCCGGTCCACCGGCACTTCCTGTGGGGCCGGCAGTTGGACGCCTACCTCGGCTGCGGCGCAGAACTCCTCGCCGAGCTCGGCCAGTTGCTTGCAAAGGAGCCAGCGCATGAGAGCCGGTGACACACTTCCGCCGCTCACCGTCCCCATCACCCGCATCCTGATCGTCGCGGGAGCCGTCGCCTCCCGGGACTTCCAGGACGTGCACCACGACGTCGAGGCGGCCAAGGAGAAGGGCTCCCCTGACATCTTCATGAACATCCTCACCACCAACGGCCTCGTCGGCCGGTACATCACCGACCACTTCGGGCCGCGAGCATCGCTCCGCAAGGTCGCGATCCGGCTCGGCGCGCCCAACTACCCGGGCGACACCATGGTGCTGACCGGCACCGTCACCTCCGTCGAGCCGGACGGTACGGCCCAGGTGCGGGTCGTCGGAGCGAACGGGATCGGGCAGCACGTGAGCGGCACGGTGACCGTCGCGGTGCCCGACCCGGACGTCGTCGCCCTGGCCGCCCCCCTCGCCGACGCCGTGCCGGCCTCCGTCGCCGCGCCGGGCCCGAGGTCGCCCGCCCCCGCCCCCGCCCCCGACCTCGTCGCCGTGCCCGTTGCGGAGGAGACCGGATGAGCGTGCGCAGCGCGGACTCTTTGGGCGGCCGGGCCGCCATTGCCGGCATCGGGGCGACCGTGTTCTCCAAGGAATCCGGGCGCAGTGAGCTGGCGCTCGCGGTCGAGGCCGTCCAGGCCGCTCTGGCCGACGCCGGCCTCACCCCCGCCGATGTCGACGGCATGGTCACGTTCACCATGGACACCAGCCCCGAGATCACCGTCGCCCAGGCAGCCGGAATGGGTGAACTGTCCTTCTTCTCCCGCATCCATTACGGCGGCGGGGCGGCCTGCGCGACCGTGCAGCAGGCGGCCCTCGCAGTCGCGGCCGGTGTCGCCGACGTGGTCGTCTGCTACCGGGCGTTCAACGAGCGCTCGGGACGGCGGTTCGGGTCGGGCGTCCAGCACCGGGAACCGTCCGCCGAGGGCGTTGCGCTCGGCTGGTCACTGCCGTTCGGACTGCTCACCCCCGCCTCCTGGGTCGCCATGGCCGCCCAGCGCTATCTGCATACGTACAACCTGGCCCCCGAAGTCTTCGGCCACGTCGCCGTCACCGACCGCCGCCATGCCGCGCGGAACCCGGCCGCCTACTTCTACGAGAAACCCATCACCCTCGCCGACCACGCCGCCTCGCGCTGGATCGCCGAGCCGCTGCGGCTGCTCGACTGCTGCCAGGAGACGGACGGCGGCCAGGCGGTCGTGGTGACCAGCGTGGAGCGGGCCAGAGATCTGCCGCATCCGCCCGCCGTGGTCCTGGCGGCCGCGCAGGGCGCCGGCCGAGGCCAGGAGCAGATGACCAGCTTCTACCGCGACGACCTCACCGGGCTGCCCGAGATGAGCGTGGTCGCCCGCCAGCTCTGGCGCACGTCGGGGCTAAGGCCAGCGGACATCGATGTGGGCATCCTGTACGACCACTTCACGCCGTTCGTCCTGATGCAGCTGGAGGAGTTCGGGTTCTGCGATCCGGGAGACGCCGCCGAGTTCGTCGCCGACGACGCGCTGCCGCTCAACACACACGGCGGGCAGCTCGGCGAGGCGTATCTGCACGGGATGAACGGCATCGCGGAAGCGGTCCGCCAGCTGCGAGGCACCTCGGTCAACCAGATATCCGGCGCGTCCCGCACCCTGGTGACGGCCGGCACCGGAGTCCCCACCTCCGGGCTGATCCTGGGCACGGAGGCATAGGGGACGGCGTGACCGGCCGGCGCTCAGCCCTCCGCGCAGCCCTCAGGGACGAACCCTGTGAGGAAGACCCGTCTCCTCCACCTTCAGGAGGTGGGGCCCGCACCCTTCCTACAACCTGAGGCGGACACCGCTTCGGGACCTGGGGCCGATCCGCGACGGTAGTACCCGCTCCTAGCGTGGACCCATGACCACGCCAGTCTGCACCAGCGCATCCAAGGCAGCGACGCACGCATCCGCGTACCCGTCGTTCGCCTCGTACGTACGGGCCCGGGGCCCCGTGCTACTGCGCACCGCTCGCTCGCTCACCGCGAACCCGTGCGACGCCGAAGACCTGCTGCAGACCGCGCTCACCAAGACGTACGTCGCGTGGGAGCGGATCGAGGACCACCGTGCGCTCGACGGCTACGTCCGCCGGGCCCTCCTGAACACGCGCACCTCCCAGTGGCGCAAGCGCAAGGTCGACGAGTTCGCCTGCGACGAGCTACCGGAGCCGGAGGCTGTCCCGTCGCCCGATCCGGCCGAGCAGCAGGCACTGCGCGACGCGATGTGGTGCGCCGTGATGAAGCTGCCCGACCGCCAGCGGGCCATGGTGGTTCTGCGGTACTACGAGGATCTGAGCGAGGCGCAGACCGCCGAGGTGCTCGGCGTCTCCGTCGGCACGGTCAAAAGCGCGGTCTCCCGCGCGCTCGGCAAGCTCCGCGAGGACCCGGAGCTGTCGCCCGTCCGCTGATCCGGGTCCCAGCTTTCTACTTCCGGGTAGTGACATACCGCGCGGTACGTGCGCAGAATCTGCACACCACTAGCCATGGGGTCCGGGGGGTATCCCCCGGGGAAATTACCGCGCGCCCACCGGGAGGACGCCGTGCTGAGCACCATGCAGGACGTACCACTGACCGTCACTCGCATTCTGAACCACGGGATGACGATCCATGGACGGTCCCAGGTCACCACCTGGACCGGCGAAGCGGAGCCGCAGCGCCGGAGCTTCGCCGAGATCGGCGAGCGGGCCGTCCAGCTCGCGAACGCCCTGCGCGACGGACTCGGCGTCACCGGCGACGAACGCGTCGCAACCCTGATGTGGAACAACGCGGAGCACGTCGAGGCGTACTTCGCGATCCCCTCGATGGGCGCGGTCCTGCACACCCTCAACCTCCGCCTGCCCCCGGAGCAGCTCGTCTGGATCGTCAACCACGCGGCCGACCGCGTCGTCATCGCGAACGGCAGCCTGCTGCCCCTGCTCGCCCCGCTGCTCCCGCACCTTCCGACCATCGAGCACGTGGTCGTCTCGGGCCCCGGCGACCGCTCCCTCCTCGACGGTGTCGCGCCGCAGGTGCACGAGTACGAGGAGCTGATCGCGGGTCGCCCCACCACCTTCGACTGGCCCGAGCTGGACGAGCGCCAGGCCGCCGCCATGTGCTACACCTCCGGCACCACCGGCGACCCCAAGGGCGTCGTCTACTCCCACCGCTCCATCTACCTGCATTCCATGCAGGTCAACATGGCCGAGTCGATGGGGCTGACGAGCAAGGACACCACCCTCGTCGTCGTGCCGCAGTTCCACGTCAACGCCTGGGGCCTCCCCCACGCCACCTTCATGACCGGCATCAACATGCTGATGCCCGACCGGTTCCTGCAGCCCGGACCCCTGGCCGAGATGATCGAGCGGGAGCAGCCCTCGCACGCCGCCGCCGTCCCCACCATCTGGCAGGGCCTCCTCGCCGAGCTGGCCGCGAACCCCCGCGACATCTCCTGTATGAAGCAGGTCACCATCGGCGGCGCGGCCTGTCCGCCCTCGCTGATGGAGGCGTACGACAAGCTGGGCGTACGGCTCTGCCACGCCTGGGGCATGACGGAGACCTCCCCGCTCGGCACCATGGCCCACCCGCCGGCCGGCCTGACCGCCGAGGAGGAGTGGCCGTACCGCGTGACCCAGGGCCGCTTCCCGGCCGGTGTCGAGGCCCGGCTGGTCGGCCCCAGCGGCGAGATCCTGCCCTGGGACGGCGAGTCGGCGGGCGAGCTGGAGGTGCGCGGCGCGTGGATCGCGGGCGCGTACTACGGTGGCGCCGGCGGTGAGTCGTTCCGCCCGGAGGACAAGTTCAGCGCGGACGGCTGGCTGAAGACCGGCGACGTCGGCGTGATCAGCCACGACGGCTTCCTCACCCTCACCGACCGGGCGAAGGACGTCATCAAGTCCGGTGGGGAATGGATCTCCAGCGTCGAACTCGAGAACGCCCTCATGGCCCACCCCGAGGTGGCGGAGGCCGCGGTTGTTGCCGTCCCCGACGAGAAGTGGGGCGAGCGCCCCCTCGCGACGGTGGTGCTGAAGGACGGCGCGACCGCCGACTACGCGTCCCTGAAGGCATTCCTCGGAGAGTCCGTCGCGAAGTGGCAGCTGCCGGAGCGCTGGGCGATCATCCCGGCCGTGCCGAAGACAAGTGTGGGCAAATTCGACAAAAAGGTGATCCGCAGGCAGTACGCGGACGGCGAGCTGCAGGTCACCAACCTCAGCGAGTGAGCCGGCGGCGCAACAGCAGCCTGCTTACGTCCGGTGTGGCCGCATAGCGTGAGGTACGGCCCGAGCACCGCGTTGCCCAGCAGCGAGACCGGGAAGACGGCAAGCCCTGAGCTGATCGCCATCTTCCGGTGGGGCGGCGCGGGCCGGGTCGTACCCGGCTTGGCGGACCGCGTCTCCATCCCGGTCCTCCGCGCCGCGCGACCTCGGTGCGGCGGTGGACCTCGCAGTTCGCGAACCGTGGTTTCTCGTGCTGGTCTCCGTCCGCCGTGGGCGTGGAACAACCCGTGCCTGCGGGCCTGCGGCCCTGCCTCCCGGCTAGTTCGTCCCGATCTTGGCGAGCAGATCGACGATCCGGCCCTGGACCTCGGCGCTGTTCGAGCGCTCGGCCAGGAAGAGCACGGTCTCCCCGGACGAGAGCCGGGGCAGTTCGCTCCGGTCGATGTCCACCGAGGTGTAGACGACCAGCGGGGTGCGGTTCAACTGGCCGTTCGCGCGCAGCCAGTCGACGATTCCGGCCCGGCGGCGGCGTACCTGCATCAGGTCCATCACCACCAGGTTCGGCCGCATCTGGGTGGCGAGCGTGACCGCGTCCGTATCGGCGTCGGCACGCGCGACCTGCATTCCGCGGCGCTCCAGCGTGGCCGTCAGCGCGAGCGCGATCTCCTCGTGCTCCTCGATCAACAGCACGCGCGGCGGGTGTTGTTCGCTGTCCCGCGGCGCCAGCGCCTTGAGAAGTACGGCCGGGTCGGCGCCGTATGCGGCCTCCCGGGTCGCCTGCCCCAGACCGGCCGTCACGAGCACCGGCACCTCGGCGGCAACCGCGGCCTGGCGCAGGGACTGCAGCGCGGTACGGGTGATGGGACCGGTAAGCGGATCGACGAACAGCGCAGCCGGGAACGCGGCGATCTGCGCGTCGACCTCCTCGCGCGAGTGCACGATCACCGGGCGGTAGCCCCGGTCGCTCAGCGCCTGCTGGGTGGAGACGTCGGGCGCCGGCCACACCAGCAGCCGCCGCGGGTTGTCGAGCGGCTCGGGGGGCAGTTCGTCGTCAACCGGCTGCGGGTGCGGCCGGTTGGCCACCTCCACCGCGCCGTTGGGGCCGTCCAGCGGTTCCGGTCCCTCGGCGGCGCCTTCGTCCGGGGCTCCTATGGCGTACGCACGGCCCTCGGCGGGGGCGGGCAGCCGCTGCTGCTGGCTCTGCGCGGGGGACTGCTGGGCCGTGGGCTGGGCCTGTGCCTGCTGCTGAGCCTGCTGGGGGGCCTGCTGCTGGGGACTCCGGCGCGTGGCGGCGGGCTCCAGTAGGGCGGCCTGGTGTCCCGGCTCCTCCTGCGGCGGCGCGGCGAGCTTGCGCCGTCGGCCCGACCCTCCGGAGGTCTGATTCTGCTGCTGGGCGATCTGCTGGGCGAACGGCATGCCCTGCCCCAGCGTGCGCACGCTGAACGCCCGCCCCTGCGACGCGTCGGCGCCGGGAACGGGGCTCTCCTCGGGCAACGGCTGGGCGGCCGCCCGGGGCTGGGGTACGGAACCCGGCTCGCGCCCGTTCTCCGGAGCGGTACGGGCTCCGGGCACCTGGCCCTGCGCCGGATTGGAAACCGGTTTGGGGGCCGGGTCCTGGAGCGGACTCTGGACCTGGCTACGCGTGGCGGGCGCCTCCGGCGCGGGAGCGGGCCAGGCCTGAACTCCGGGCACAGGCCAGTTCTGGCCGGACGTGTCGTGACCGGCCGAAGTATCGGCGGCGTCCGGTGCCGCCGGGCCGTGCGGCACGCCGGGGGCGGCCTCGGAGCCGGGTGCCGTCGTGACCGCCGGTGATGCGAGTGCCGGGTGGTGGCCCGTGGTCGTGCCCGGAGCCGTAGGGGCCGCCTGTGCCGGCGAGACCTTCGGTGCAGTCGGTGCTGCTGGTGCCTGAGGGGCGTCCGGCGATGCCGGCGGCACGACCAGTCCTGCCGGTGCTCCCGGTGCACCCGGGGGCAGCGGTGCCTGCGGTACCGCTTCCGGCGCCACGGGTGCCGGCGGCGCGCCCGCGGACGGGTCCGCGGCGAGCGCCGCCAGTCCCTGCTCCGAGGTCCCGTCCGTGCGCGCCCGTCGGCGGCCCGTCGGAACCGGATGCGGCTGCGGCGGAGTGTGATCGTCCCCGGCCACGCCCCGGACGGCGTCGTGGCGACCCGGCAGCGAGGCGTCCGCCGCCCCGGCGCTGGGCGGCATGCGGTCGGCGTCGGCCGGCGGCAGGGCGAACGGACTGCGCTCCGGCGCGGTGCCCAGCGCACGCCGGGCCCGCCTGCCGGTCGGCTGCGGCTGCGGATGTACCTGTACTGATTCCGTCGGCTGTGGCTGTGGCTGCGGCTGTACATGCGGCTGAGCGGCGACGGCCGGAGGCGCGGCCGGCAGCGCGAGGGCGTTCTCCGGCGCCGCGTCGGGGCCGCGTCGGGCGCGACGGCCGGTCGGCGCGGGCACACCCTGGGGCGGCACCGTCTCGCCGAGCCGCGCCCGCCCGTGGTCACGTGCGCCCTCCGCGGCGGTCACCACCGCGCCTTCGTGCGGCGGCGGCTGCGCCGCCTGCTGCTCCACCGGGCTCGGACGGCCGCGCCTGCGGCCGGTGCCGCGCCCGCTGCCGGCGCCGTTGCCACCGGCGTCCTCGCCCGCGTTCTGCGCGGGCACCAGCTGCTGCTCGCCGTCGTGCCCCGCCGGTCGCGCACCGGACGGCGCAGCGGTCGCCGCATCGCCGCTGTCCGCGGCGGCGCCCTGACCGGTGGCCACATCCGGGTTGTCCAGGAACGCGTCCACGGAGGACCGTCGCGCACGACGCCCAGTCGGCTCGGCGGCCGGCTCGGCGGCGGCCACCGCGGGCACCTCGGCCGGTGCGGGGACGGTCACCATCCCCGCACCCGCGCCGAGCGGCACATCCAGTACGAACGCGCTGCCCGTCGTGCCCGGAACCTCGTGGGTCTGCAGCACTCCGCCGTGCGCCCGGACGATTCCGCGCACGATCGGCTCGTGCACCGGGTCTCCCCCGGCGTACGGCCCGCGCACCTCGATCCGTACGACCTCGCCGCGCTGCGCCGCCGCCACGACGATCGTCGAGTCCATGTACCCGCCGCCGCCCGCGGCCACCGGCGCCTTGCCCGTCGAGTCGACCCCGGCCACGTCCGCGATCAGATGCGCCAGCGCCGTGGCGATCCGGCCCGCGTCGACCTCGGCCTCGATCGTCGGGGCGTGTACGGCGAACTGCGCGCGTCCCGGGCCGATCAGTTCGATCGCGCCCTCGACACCGGCCGCCACGACCCCGTCGAGCAGCACCTTCTTCTTGCTCAGCTTCTCCGCACCGGAGTCGAGCCGCTGGAAACCGAGGACGTTGTCGACCAGGGTGGTCATCCGGGCGTATCCGGCGGCCAGATGGTGCAACAGCTGGTTCGCCTCCGGCCACAGCTGCCCGGCATCGTCCGCCGCGAGCGTGGACAGTTCGCCCCGCAGTTCCTCCAGCGGCCCCCGCAGCGCGTCGCCGAGTACCGCCAGCAGCTGGGCGTGCCGCGCCGCCAGGGCGTCGTACGGGCGCCGGTCGGTGAAGGTCATCACGGCGCCGACGAGCTGGTCGCCGTCCCGTACCGGCGAGGTCGTCAGGTCCACGGACACCGGCTGCCCGTTCTTCGCCCACAGCACCTGCCCCCGCACCCGGTGCTTGCGCCCGGAGCGGAGCGTGTCGGCGAGCGGCGACTCCTCGAACGGGAACGGCGTGCCGTCCGGCCGGGAGTGGATCGCCAGCGGGTGCAGCTCCTGGTTGCCCAGATCGCTCGCCCGGTGGCCGAGGATCTGCGCGGCGGCCGGATTGACCAGGACGACCCGTCCCTCGGTGTCCGTTCCGATGACACCCTCGGCGGCGGCGCGCAGGATCATCTCGGTCTGCCGCTGCGAACGTGCCAGCTCGGCCTCGGTGTCCACGGTGCCCGACAGGTCGCGCACGACGAGCATCAGCAGCTCGTCACCGGTGTAGCTGTGGGTGTCGGAGTACGCGTCCCGGCCGTCCTCCAGATTCGCACTGGTGACCTCGACCGGGAACTCGCTCCCGTCCGTTCGCCGGGCGATCATCCGGGTCGGCTTGGTGCGTCCCTGTTCGTCCGTGTTGTCGGGCCGCCGCATGGACCCGGGGATCAGCTTGGAGTCGAAGCTCGGCAACAGATCGAGCAGACCGCGCCCGACCAGGCCTGTGCCCGGTGACTCGAAGGTCTCCAGGGCGATGGTGTTGGCGTTGACGACCGTGCCGTTGCAGTTGACGAGCAGCAAGGCATCGGGAAGGGCGTCAAGTATGGCTGCGAGGCGAGCAGCGCCTCGGGATGGCCTGCTGCTCACAACAACGCTTCCTCCCTGACAACTGCATCTTCCGGACAGCGGGCCCCATCTTGCTCCTCGGGCCCCGGCATGTCACTGGAGGGAGTCTAAGGGCAGCGATTGCGCACGCGACGGCGGATGAGGGGCACCTCTCACCGAATCCGCCCGCCGGGATCACACCGTGCCTGGTCAGGACCTCGCACTCGGAAGCACGGGCTCCATGTCATTCCAGCGGGAGACCCCGCAGCCGTTCGTCCGGTCGAACGTGACATCGACCTGTCGCCCGCCCCAGGTGCCGAACACTCGAGCCGTGGCGGGCCCGCCGTACATCTGGGTGCACATCTGGTCCGCCGGCGCCGGCGCCGGGGCGAACGGGTCCCTGCCCTCCGCCGTCAGCTGCTCGAGCCGGGCGCAGGCCCGCTCGGCCTGCGGGTGCGTGCCGCCGGCCGGTCCGCACCGCAGCTCGTACGTCCCGTCCGCCCGCGGGTTCCCGGTGTCGGAGACGTCCACGGTCAGCCGGTCCGGCGACTGCAGGAGCGGCAACGGCAGGGGCAGGGGTCCGGTCGCCCCGGCTGCGGAGGGCGCTGCGGACAGCGCGGCGACGGAGGCGACGGCGGTGAGTGCGAGGCGACGCAGCATTGCGGCTCCTGGTCGGCGGACGAGGGGACGCGGCGCGCCCCGTACGTCTAACGCTCCACTCGCGGTGACGTTGCGCAAACGGAAGATGCTTTGCTCTGCCGGGCGCGGGCCTAGTACCGTAGGGGTGCGATTGGTGAGCGGCCGCCGGGCTGTGTCATCATCTGCACGCACCACTCGCGCTCGCGCGGGTGCTGGAGGCGTCGCCTAGTCCGGTCTATGGCGCCGCACTGCTAATGCGGTTTGGGTTTTAAAGCCCATCGAGGGTTCAAATCCCTCCGCCTCCGCGTATTGATCACTGAAGCCCCGGTCCTCGGACCGGGGCTTCAGTCGTTCGGTGATCACGCTCTCGCCCCAAGCACCGTCCGCTGGACTGTCGCAGGGCTGTTTTCGAGGTGTTTCCGCAGGTCAGCATGGGTGCGGATAACGGATTTCGCCTCACGCCGCAGGTCATGTAATGTTGTTCCCGCAACACCGACCGGGAAGAAAAGCCCGGGAAGCCAGGCACTCGTAGCTTAACGGATAGAGCATCTGACTACGGATCAGAAGGTTGCAGGTTCGAATCCTGCCGAGTGCACACAGGTGAGAACCCCTCTGGATTACTCCAGAGGGGTTCTTGCGTTGCCCGTACAGCAGCGAAGTACAGCAACCGTGTCAGCCGGTGCCGCCCATCGTCTCGGACAGCTTGCCCAACGCGTCCCGCACCTGTGCCTCGCTCGCCTCGGCGTAGACCTCCATCGTCATCGCGATCTGCGAGTGCCGCAGGATTCGCTGTGCCACTTTCGGGTGCACCCGAAGGGCGACCAGGAGCGAGCTGCACGTGTGCCGGGTGTTCCGCAGCGGGATGGCGCGGAGGCCGGCCCGACGAGCCGCGGGAACATTCGGGTGAAGTCCCCCGGCTCGATCGGCGTCCCGTACTTCGTCGTGAAGACCACGCCGTGACTGTCCTGCACCCAGGCCGCGAAGAGACGATCCTGCCGAGCGGCCCCGTCGGCGAGGAACTGACCCGCCTCGGCCGCGGACCACGGCTTGATCCGGCGGCGACGTGGCTTGGGCACCGTCACCAGCGAGGCGCCGTTCTTCCCGATCTCCTCTTCAGAGACCGCGTGAGTCAGCGCGGCGCAAAGGGCATCCCGAGCCGCCTGGATCACCCGGCGGGACGGATACGAGCCCGCGTACGACACGTACGACAGCGGCGCGAGATCCGGCTTCACGCTGCTCACGCAGACAGCCCCTACGAGTCGGCAGTGACGCGCCGGACGTACTCGTCCACCCAGGCGGGCAGGATGCGCCGGTTGCGACCGATCTTCACGGACCGGATCTCTCCGGTGAGAACCAGCATCTTGGTCTTCGAAAGGCCGAAGCCGAGCATGTCGGCGACCTCAGTTGGATCACTGCGGTGGCATGGTGCGGCTCCTTCCAGAGCGAGTTGGTCGTGCGGGGCTTCGCGTTCGCGTCCCGGCGGTGCGTAGTCCGAGCCAGATGTCGCCACTGCTGCTAGAGAGCCAGACGACGGCAAGGAGACCCCCCACATGTCTGTCACTCCCGAAGAGACAGGGATCCGTCCGTTCACGTTCGACTTCCCCGATGCGGAACTCGAGGCGCGGATTCGCCCGTCGGTCTGGCAGCCTTCATGCTCGACCCTGGCCCGGAGCTGATCCCCCGCACATTTGGCGGAGAGTTGAATCCTGCCGAGTGCGCCAACGGGAAGTTCCCCGGGGACATCGTCCGGGGGCTTCTTTCGTCTGCGCTAGGTTGCCCGGCATGAAGCTGCGGAGAGTCGGGCCGGGACTGCCCATGGGGGTCGGGTGCCCCGCGGGCGACGTCGGTGAAGGTGCCCCTGACGAGTACGAGGTGTCAGTGACCGCCAACCGCTACGGATACGCCGGTTGCTGACCGGGGGATGGCAGTGCCTGGGCATGCGGTGGTCGGCCGGCGGCCCTGCGCTGGTCTGGCACAGTGCCGAACGGGGCGAACGGGTGAGTCCGTTCACGTACGGGATGGATCTCGGTTTCCGGGCCGAGGGTGAACGGTCCTGCGTCGGGGTGTGGCGCGGGGGCCGGCGGACCGGCTGTCCGGTGGGCGCCGTGGTCCCGGGGCGCGGCGGGAGCGCGCAGTGCGGGGAGTGCGCCCGGCTCGACCGGTCGTTCTCGGTGGCCGCCGATACGAACGCCGGTGATCCGCGCCCGTACTCCGTGTACCTGGCCTGGTTCGGGCCCGGGATGGTCAAGGTCGGGATCACCGCGGCGGAGCGGGGCCCGGTCCGGCTGCTGGAGCAGGGCGCCGTGGCGTTCAGTTGGCTGGGACGCGGTCCGCTGATGGCGGCCCGCCGGACGGAGGAGCTGCTGCGGACGGCGCTGGGGGTGCCGGACCGTATTCCGTACGCACAGAAGCGGGCCGTGCGCGCCGGCCTGCCGGTGTGGGGGACGCGGGTGGCGGAGGTGGCGGAGCTGCATGCGAGGGCTGTGGCGCTGGCGAACTGGCCGGACTCGCTCGAGCGCGCGGAGTGCGAAGTGGTGGATCAAACGGGGGTGTTCGGGCTGCGGGGCCTGGAGCCCGTGACCGGCGTGGTCGCAGAACTGGTCGCAGGCGGGACCGTCGCGGGACGGCTGGTGGCGGCCGCCGGTCCGGATCTGCATCTGGCCGGTGGGCTGGTGGTGGACACCCGTCTGATGAGCGGGTGGCGGCTGACCCGGGTGGCCGCCGGAGCCCCGGTGACGGCGCCGGTACGGCCGGTGGTCGCGGCGGGCGGTGAGACGCAGGAGGGGCTCTTCTGACACGGCCGCCCCGTGTCGGACCCGAAGGTCGAATGCTGGATCCCCTACGGATCCCCTGCGGATCCTCTACGGCAATCAGGCTGGACAGGGCGGCGGTGCGGGACGGAAGGTGAGTGCCTGTTGCACCGGTATCCGTGTCGTGGGGGAGAGCCATGAGCAAGCGTCCTGTGCCGCCGTTCGAACCGCCGTACTACACGGTGGTCTTCACCTCGTTGCGCAAGGAGGAGGACAGCGGCTACGCCGAGACCGCCGAGCGGATGGCGGAACTGGTCAAGCGGCAGCCCGGCTATCTGGGCTACGAGAACGCCAGAACGCCGGGCGGACTGAGCATCACCGTCGGGTACTTCCGGGACGAGCAGTCGATCCAGGGCTGGCAGAGGAATCTGGAGCATCAGGCGGCGCAGAAGCGCGGCAGGGCGGAGTGGTACGAGACCTACTCCGTCCACGTGGCCAAGGTCGAACGGAGCTACGGGTTTGACGCAGACGGAAGCTGACGCGGTCGTCCGGTTCTGGCAGGGCCTCGGGCTGCCGGGACTGGTCGACGTGCACACGCACTTCATGCCGGAGCGGGTGCTGGCCAAGGTGTGGGACTACTTCGACTCGGCCGGGCCGCTGACCGGGGTGGACTGGCCCATCACGTACCGCCACGAGGAGGAAGAACGCGTCGCGCTGCTGAGGCGGTTCGGGGTGCGGGCCTTCACGTCGATGCTCTACCCGCACAAGGCGGGCATGGCGGCCTGGCTGAACGGGTGGGCGGCGGAGTTCGCCGCGCGTACACCGGACTGCCTGCACACGGCGACGCTCTTCCCGGAGGACGGCGTGGCGGCCTACGTGCGGGAGGCGGTGGAGGCGGGTGCGCGGGTCTTCAAGTCGCACCTCCAGGTCGGGGCGTACGACCCGAACGACGAGCTGCTCGACCCGGTGTGGGGGCTGCTCGCCGATGCGGGCGTCCCGGTGGTGATGCACTGCGGGTCGGGACCGGCGCCCGGCAAGTACACCGGCTCCGAGCCGGTGGGCGACCTGCTGGCCCGCCATCCACGGCTGCGGCTGGTGGTGGCTCATCTGGGGATGCCGGAGTACAGCGAGTTCCTGGCGCTGGCAGAGCGGTACGGGGAGGTCAGGCTGGACACGACGATGGTCTTCACCGACTTCTCGGAGCGGATGAGCCCCTTCCCGGTGACGGGGAGGGCGCGACTGGCGGATCTCGTGGACCGGATCCTGCTGGGGACGGACTTCCCGAACATTCCCTATCCGTACGCCCATCAACTGGAGGCGCTGGAACGGCTGGAGCTCGGCGACGACTGGCTGCGGGCCGTCTGTTACGAGAACGGGGCGCGGCTGTTCGGACTGCCGGACGTGAGCCGAAGCCGGTAGCCGCGAGCGGAAGCCGGCGGCCGCCGCGGCGGTGACCGAGGGGGCGTACTCCGGTTTCTCAGGGAAATCACAGGCTGCCGAAAGGGGGCTCTCAGGGCCCGTCCGCAGGGTGGGGAGCATGACCGCGACCTCGCCCCGTACGCGTACCGAACTGCTCCGGCCGGACGGGAGCCCCGTCCGGGTGCTCGTCGTGGACGACGAGGCGTCCCTCGCCGAGCTGCTGTCCATGGCGCTGCGCTACGAGGGCTGGCAGGTGCGCAGCGCAGGCGACGGCAGCGGCGCGGTGCGTGCCGCACGGGACTTCCGTCCCGACGCGGTCGTCCTGGACGTAATGCTGCCGGACATGAACGGGCTCGCCGTCCTTGGCCGGCTGCGTCGGGAGCTGCCCGACGTGCCCGTGCTCTTCCTCACCGCGAAGGACTCGGTGGAGGACCGGATCGCGGGCCTCACCGCGGGCGGCGACGACTACGTCACCAAGCCGTTCAGCCTGGAGGAGGTCGTGGCACGGCTGCGCGGCCTGATCCGCCGGTCCGGCTCGGCGGCCGTACGCGGGGAGTCGCTGCTCGCGGTCGGGGACCTGACCCTGGACGAGGACAGTCACGAGGTGACGCGGGGCGGCGCCGGCATCCACCTCACCGCGACCGAGTTCGAGCTGCTGCGCTATCTGATGCGCAACCCGCGCCGGGTGCTGAGCAAGGCGCAGATCCTGGACCGCGTGTGGTCGTACGACTTCGGTGGCCAGGCCAATGTCGTCGAGCTCTACATCTCCTACCTGCGCCGGAAGATCGACGCCGGGCGGCCGGCGATGATTCACACCCGGCGTGGTGCGGGCTACCTGATCAAGCCGGGCGAGTAGCGGTGGCGGACCGTCGTACGCCGCGACGGCCACGACGGCCGCAGCGGCGCTGGTCGCTGCGGACACGGCTGGTCGTGACGGCGGTGGCGCTGATCGCGGTGGTGAGTGCGGTGATCGGTACGGTCACGACGATCGCGCTGCGCTCCTACCTGTACGAGCAGCTGGACACCCAGCTGGCCGGTATCGCCGGGCGAGCGGCCGGACCGCCCGGCGCACAGGAGCCGCCGGACGGCCCCAGCCGCGGCGATCCGCTGCGCTTCGTCACCCTGGGCGGTCAGCCGGTCGGCACCATAGGTGCGGTCCTCGACGCCGACGACGGCACGGTGGACAGGGCGGCGATCAGTACCGAGCAGCGGTCCGGCACCGGTCCCTCCGAGGCCACGGCAGGCTCTCTCACGGCTGCCCAGACAGCGGCGCTCCGCGGGCCGGCGCGGGATGGTGAGCCGCACAGCGTCGACCTGCCCGGCGGGCTCGGCGAGTACCGGATGAAGTACGTCTCGGGCCGGAACGGCACCTTCCTTGTCGGCATCCCGACCACCGGTGTCCAGGACACGCTCAACACCCTGGTCGTCGTCGAGGTGAGCGTCACCGGCGCCGGTCTGGTGGCTACCGGTCTGGCCGGTACGGCCCTCGTCGGCGTCGCGCTGCGACCCCTGCGCCGCGTCGCCGCCACGGCAACCCGGGTCTCAGAACTCCCCCTGCACAGCGGCGAGGTGGCGCTGCACGAACGGGTGCCGGAGGCCGAGGCCGATCCGCGCACCGAGGTGGGGCAGGTGGGAGCCGCACTGAACAGGATGCTGGGCCACGTCGCGTCGGCCCTGACCGTACGGCAGGAGAGCGAGATGCGCGTCCGGCAGTTCGTCGCGGACGCCAGCCATGAGCTGCGGACCCCGTTGGCCTCGATCCGTGGTTACGCCGAACTCACCCGTCGCGGACGGGAGGAGGCCGGGCCCGACACCCGGCATGCCCTCGGCCGTATCGAGTCGGAGGCGGCGCGGATGACCGGCCTGGTGGAGGATCTGCTGCTGCTCGCACGGCTGGATGCCGGACGCCCGCTCGCGTACGAGAGCACCGATCTCTCGCCGCTCGTCGTCGACGCGGTCGGCGACGCCCGCGCCGCGGGACAGGACCATCACTGGCGGCTGGAGCTGCCGCAGCACCCCGTGACCGTGCGCGGTGACGCCGGCCGGCTCCATCAGGTGCTCGTCAACCTGCTGGGCAACGCCCGTACCCACACCCCGCCGCGGACGACCGTCACCGCGCGACTGCGGGCCGACGGCGGACCGCGGATCGTCCTGGAGATCGAGGACGACGGGCCGGGCATCCCACCGGAGCTGCTGCCGCACGTCTTCGAGCGCTTCGCGCGCGGAGACGCTTCCCGGTCCCGGCACGCCGGATCCACCGGTCTCGGCCTGGCGATCGTGCAGGCCGTGGTCTCCGCGCACGGCGGGACCGCGTCCGTGCGCAGCCGCCCCGGCCACACGGTTTTCGCTGTCCGGCTGCCGGCCGCCGCCGCCCGCTCACAGGCGGGGCACAGGCTCAGCACACAGCGGTGACAGCGGCTCCGGGGAGGGTCGGTGCCATGCGAACCGACCCCTTTCCCGGCGCCCTGCCCGCCCGGCGGCATCTGCCTGTCGGCGTGGCGGGTGCACCCGTCCTCGACGTGGTGATCCCCGTGTACAACGAGCAGGACGACCTCGAACACTGCGTCCGCCGGCTCCATGACCACCTCGCGCGAACCTTCCCGTACGGCTTCCGGATCACTGTCGCGGACAACGCGAGCACCGACCGTACGCCCGAGATCGCCGCCCTGCTCGAGACGGCGGTCCCCGGGGTACGCGCCGTCCGGCTGGAGCAGAAGGGTCGCGGGCGGGCGCTGCACACGGTGTGGTCGCACTCCGACGCCCCGGTACTGGCCTACATGGACGTGGATCTGTCCACCGACCTCAACGCCCTGCTCCCGCTGGTCGCCCCGCTGATTTCGGGCCATTCGGACCTGGCCATCGGGTCCCGGCTCACGCGTTCGTCCCGGGTGGTGCGCGGGCCGAAGCGGGAGCTGATCTCGCGGGCGTACAACCTCATCCTGCGCGGCTCGCTGGCCGCACGGTTCAGCGATGCCCAGTGCGGGTTCAAGGCCATACGGCGGGACGTGGCCCAGCGGCTGCTGCCGATGGTGGAGGACACCGGATGGTTCTTCGACACCGAGCTGCTGGTTCTCGCCGAGCGTGCCGGACTGCGCATCCACGAAGTGCCGGTCGACTGGGTGGACGACCCGGACTCCACCGTGCACCTCGTGCGGACGGCGGCCGATGACCTGAAGGGGGTGTGGCGGGTGGGGCGCGCGCTGGCTGTCGGCGCGCTTCCGCTGGACCGGCTCGCACGCCCCTTCGGCGAGGACCCGTGCGACCGGCAACTGGCCGGAGTGCCGGGCGGGCTGACGCGGCAGCTGGTCGGCTTCTGCGCGGTCGGTGCGCTCAGCACGCTCTTCTATCTGGCCCTGTACTCGCTCTTCCGTGCCGGGGTCGGGCCGCAGCCGGCCAATGGGCTGGCCCTGCTCGTCTCCGCCGTCGCCAACACGGCCGCTAACCGGCGGCTCACCTTCGGCGTGCGGGGCCGCGAACGGGCGCTGCGCCACCAGGCGCAGGGGCTCGTCGTGTTCGGCATCGGGCTGGCTCTCACCAGCGGTTCCCTGGCGGCCCTGGAGGCGGCGGCGGGCGATCCCGGGCACAGCACCGAACTGGCCGTGCTCGTCGCCGCCAATCTGGCCGCGACGGTACTGCGCTTCCTGCTGCTGCGCGCCTGGGTGTTCCAGGACCGCGCCGACGGCCCAAGTGGCCGCCCCGCCCAGACCGCAGACCTGCCCCGGCCCGTTGCGCACACCGCCGGGGATGTCCCCGTCGACGCCCGCGACCACACGAGCTACGAGTCCCGTGGCCCCGCGCGCGGCGAGCCCCGTGACCACACGCCCGACGAGTCCCGCGAGCGCACCCGGGTCCACGCCCGCGACCCCCACCACGAAGCGAGGAATGCCCGATGACCACGACACTGCACGCGCAGCGGGCTGCCGCAGTCGCCCCGCCCCCCGGCGGCCGGCCCAGCGACCCCCGGTGGGTGCGGCCCGCGCTGTTCGGGCTGCTGCTGGCCACCGCGCTCCTCTACCTGTGGAACCTCAGCGCCTCGGGCTACGCCAACTCCTTCTACTCCGCGGCCGCCCAGGCAGGCAGCGAGAGCTGGAAGGCGTTCTTCTTCGGCTCCTCCGACGCGGCGAACTCCATCACCGTGGACAAGCCCCCCGCCGCGCTGTGGCCGATGGCCCTGTCCGTACGCCTCTTCGGGCTCGGCTCCTGGCAGATCCTCGTCCCCGAGGTGCTGATGGGTGTGGCGACGGCCGCCGTGCTCTACGCCGCCGTACGGCGCCGCTTCACGCCCGCCGCCGGGCTGATGGCGGTGGCCGTGTTCGCGACGACGCCTGTCACCGCGCTGATGTTCCGGTTCAACAACCCGGACGCCCTGCTCGCGCTGCTGATGACCGTCACGGTCTACTGCGTGCTCCGAGCCCTGGAGGGCGCCAGGACCGGATGGCTGGTGTGGGCGGGCGTTGCCGTCGGCTTCGCCTTCCTCACCAAGACCCTCCAGGCGTTCCTGATCCTTCCGCCGCTGGCCGTGCTGTACGCGGTGTGCGCCCCCACGACCGTACGGAAGCGGATCGGGCAGCTCCTGCTGGCCGGACTCGCGATCGTTGTTGCGGGCGGCTGGTGGGTCGCGATCGTCGAACTCTGGCCCGCGGCCTCGCGTCCGTACATCGGCGGCTCGCAGAACAACTCCTTCCTGGAGCTGACCTTCGGCTACAACGGGCTGGGCCGGATCAACGGCAATGAGGTCGGGAGCGTGGGCGGTGGAGGCGGCCGCGGGCAGGGCGGTGGCTGGGGCGAGACCGGCATGGACCGGATGTTCGCCTCGAACATCGGCGGACAGATCTCCTGGCTGCTGCCCGCCGCACTGCTCCTGCTCGTCGCGGGTGTGGTGGTGACCTGGCGGGCCGGGCGGCACGACCCGGCTCGGGCGGCTTTTGCGGCATGGGGCGGTTCTCTGCTGACGACCGCGGCGGTATTCAGCTTTATGGCCGGCATCTTCCACGAGTACTACACGGTGGCGCTCGCCCCGTACATCGCGGCGCTCGTCGGCATGGGCGTGAGCGTGCTCTGGGAGGAACGGCGCTCACCGCTCGCCACGGCCGCTCTCGCCGGCACGGTCGCGGTGACGGCGCTCTGGTCGTACGTCCTGCTCGGCCGCTCGGCGGAGTATCTGCCGTGGCTGCGCTGGGCGGTACTGATCGGCGGGGCGGCAGCCGCGGCCGGGCTGCTCCTGGTGGGCCGGCTCGACCGGCGGCTCGCGCTCGGCATCGGCGCCCTGGGGCTGGCGGTCTCGCTGGCCGGCCCGCTCGCGTACACGCTCTCCACGCTGAGCACCGGGCACTCGGGCTCGATCGTGACGGCCGGGCCTTCGGTGGCCGGCGGCCGGGGCACCCCCGGCGGCGGTCAAGGTGATGGCGGACCGGGCGCCCGACCGGGCGGTGCTCCGCCTGACGGCGGTGCGGGGCAGCAGGCGGGCCAACCGCCCGCCGGGCAGGCTCCGCGAGGCCAGCAGGGTCAGGTCACACAGGGCCGGATCCCACAGGGCCAGGTTCCACAGGGCCGGGTTCCACAGGGTGGGGCCCCGCAGGGCAGTGCGGACGGCCGGGAAGGGGGCGGTGGTGGCGCGATGGGCGGCCTGTTGGGCGGTACCACCGTGAGCTCCGAGGTCAGTGCGAAGCTGGCCGAGAACTCCGGCGACTACACCTGGGCAGCCGCCGCCATCGGTTCCCAGAACGCGGCCGGATACCAACTCGCCACAGCCGCACCGGTCATGGCGATCGGCGGATTCAACGGCAGCGACCCGTCCCCGACGCTCGCGCAGTTCAAGGAGTACGTGGCGGAAAGCAGGATCCACTACTTCATCGGCGGGGGCGGGGGCGGGGGCGGGAGTGGGGGCAGGGGCGCCGGAGCCGGGCCCGGCGGCAGCGCCGGCAGCTCGCTCAGCACCTGGGTGACGGAGAACTTCACCCCGGTCACGGTGGACGGCATCACCCTCTACGACCTGACGGCGCCCGCTCGCTAAGATGATCGATTCCAAGGGGTCAGTGATCGTAGGCGGCCAGTGAGCCCAGGATGGGCTGCCCGGTGTGGTCGTTGTGCCAGATCGCGGCGGTCAGTGCGAGGATCCGCTGCATGACACGGGCGATGACCCCGCCGGGTGTGCGTCCGCGGTGCTGCTCGAGATTGAGCTGGCCCTTGAAGGTTTCGTTGACGGACTCAATGACCTGCCGCAACGGTTTGAACAGCGGTGCGCCGGGCCGTTCCGGCTCGCCCTTGCGGGCTGGCCGCAGCAGCCGAATGCCCTGCTCGACCAGTTGATGTTCGAAGTCCCGGCCGAAGTAGTTCTTGTCGCCGATCAGCGTCTGTCCGGGCCGGTCGGCGACAAGGTCCGGCTCTGCCGCGAGCAGATCCAGCAGGGTTGTGCGCTCAACTTCACTGGCCTCGCAGCCCGCTGGACCAAGCGGCTCGGCACGCCCGTCTCCGTCGCCCTGGGCATGGCGCTGCTCTCCGGCGGACTCTCCGCCGTCGCGGTCCTGTCCTCCGGCGGGTACGGCGGCGCGCTGCTCGGCCTGGTGCTGATGGGCGCGGGCTGCGCCATCGCCAATCCGGCCATGGCGTACGCGATCATGAGCGCGATCCCGCCGGAGAAGGCGGGCGTCGGCGCCGGCATCAATGGCACCCTCGCCGAATTCGGCAACGGCCTCGGAGTCGCGGTCCTCGGCGCGGTACTGAACTCCCGCTTCGCCGCGCTCGTACCCGTGGCCGTGGGTTCGGCGTCGTTGCCGGCCGCGCTCGCCGCCGCGGACGGCAGCGAGGAACGCCGACGAATCACGGACGCCTTCGCCTCCGGAGTGGAGGCCAGTCAGTTGGTGGGCGCGGTGGCCGTGCTCGCGGGCGGGCTGCTCGCCGCGGTGCTGCTGCACCGCGCCGAGCGGGCAGACTCACGGTAGTGGCGGCATAGCATCAGGCAGAGCGGACTATGGCATTCCAGCCCGCTCGGCCCGGACGACGACGGGACAAGGAGGGTGCGCCATGGCGACTGCGGCCGATCGCGCGAAGGAGCTCGCGCGGACCAGCGTGTGGCTGGAGGGCAAGGCGGCGCCCAAGCGCAGGGCCGAGCAGCCGGCCGGACTCGACCGTAACAAGATCACCGCGGCCACTGTCCTGCTGCTCGACGCGGAGGGGCTGGCCAAGTTCTCCATGCGTCGGCTCGCCGCGAAACTCGGCGTCACGGCGATGTCCGTCTACTGGTACGTCGACACCAAGGACGACCTCCTGGAACTCGCCCTCGACGCGGTCATGGGTGAGGTGCCACTCCCGGGGGAGGGCGACGACGCGGACTGGCGGGACCAGCTACGTGCCCTTGCCACCGGATACCGACGCCTGCTCGTACGGCATCCGTGGGTCTCCCCGCTCATCGGCGAATATCTCAACGTCGGCCCGCACTCGATGGCGTTCTCGACCGCGGTCCAGCGCGTCATGCGCCGGACCGGCCTGCCCTTGCACGGCCAGACCGGCGCGCTCGCGGCGGTCTTCCAGTTCGTGTACGGGTTCGGCGCGGTGGAGGGCCGCTTCGCGCAGCGCTGCGCGGCGGCGGGGATCAGCCAGGACGACTTCTTCCGCCGCGTGTTGGGCACGATCGGCGAAGAGCCGGGCCTGCGCGAGACCTTCCAGGAGTCGGCGGACCTGATGGAGGCGCGCGGCGGCGACACGTTGGAGGAGATGCGGGAGCGGGACTTCCGTTTCGCCTTGGACCTGCTGATCGCGGGCATCGAAGCCAAGCGCGAGCGCTGAGGGCTTCCCGGCCCGAATGACCCGGAAGACGCCCCCGGCCAGGGGGCGAGCCCGGCTCTAGGGGGCGAGCCGGGCCGGGAAACCCCCCTTGGACACCGGCCCCCATCTCACCGGCGTGATGCGGATGACCGACTTGTTCTGCCGCGCCATCGCCTCCCGGTACTCGTCCCAGTCAGGGTGCTCGCCCGCGATGTTGCGGTAGTACTCGACCAGCGGCTCCACCGACTCCGGGGCGTCGACGACCTCCGCCGTGCCGTCGATCTGGACCCACGGGCCGTCCCACTCGTCGGAGAGCACGATCACGCTCACCCGGGGTTCACGTTTCGCGTTCCGGGTCTTGGCACGCTCGGGGTACGTCGAGACCACGATCCGACCCGAGTCGTCGACGCCGCACGTCACCGGGGAGCCCTGCGGGCCGCCGTCGGCACGGGTCGTCAGCAGGACCGCCCGGTGTCTGGGGCGTACGAACTCCAGCAACGGGTCCCTGTCCACGGACGTGTTGGAGGCGATATTGGCGGCCATGCGCCGCACCCTACGGCAGCGCCCCGCCCCGGGCGGCCGGCGCCGCCGTGTCCGCCGTGTGTCGCGCCGGCGCGTTCTCCGTGCCCTGCCCCAGCGCGGGCGCGCGGTCGCCGCCCGGCTTGGTGCTGAGTGTGACCTCCCTGATGAAGAGGGCCAGCAGAAACGCGAGCAGCGCGGATGGCGCCGCGTAGAGGAACACGTCGGCCACGCCGTGCCCGTAAGCGCTCTCGATTACCGTACGGATCGGCGGCGGCAGCCGGTCGAGGTCCGGGATGGCACCGCCGGCGGTCCCGCCGTGGCCCATCGCCGCACCCCGCGGGCCGAGTTCGGCCAGCCCGTCCCTGACGTACTGGGTGACGCGGTTGCCGAGCACCGCGCCCAGCGCCGAGACTCCGATCGCACCGCCGAGCGAGCGGAAGAAGGTGACGACGGAGCTGGCCGCGCCGAGATCCTCGGGGGCCACCTGATTCTGGGTGGCCAGGACGAGGTTCTGCATCATCATGCCTACGCCGAGGCCCACGACCGCCATGTAGACGGCGATGTGCCAGTACGCGGTGTCGTAGCGGATCGTGCCCAGCAGCCCCATGCCCGCCGTGACCAGCGCGCCGCCCGCAACCAGCCAGATCTTCCACCGGCCGGTCCGGGTGATCACCAGACCCGAGACCGTGGATGAGACGAAGAGCCCGCCGATCATCGGGATGGTCATGACTCCGGACATGGTCGGCGACTTGCCGCGGGCCAGCTGGAAGTACTGGCTGAAGAAAACCGTGCCCGCGAACATCGCGATACCCACGAAGAGCGAGGCGAGCGAGGCCAGGGTGATCGTCTTATTGCGGAAGAGCCGCAGCGGGATGATCGGCTCGCTCGCCCTCGACTCGACGTACACGAAGCCCAGGCCGAGCAGCACCGACCCGCCGACCATGGCGTACGTCTGCCACGACATCCAGTCGTACGAGTCACCGGCGAGCGTCACCCAGATCAGCAGCAGCGATACGGCGGCGCTGACGAAGAACGCGCCGGTCCAGTCGACCTTGACGTCCCGCTTCACCACCGGCAGCTTCAGCGTCTTCTGCAGCACGATCAGCGCGAGGACGGCGAAGGGCACGCCCACGTAGAAGCACCAGCGCCAGCCCAGCCGGTCGGTGTCGGTGATGGCCCCGCCCAGGAGCGGGCCGCCGACGGTCGCTACGGCGAACACCGCGCCGAGGTAGCCGCTGTAACGGCCGCGCTCGCGTGGGGAGATCATCGCGGCCATCACGATCTGGGCAAGGGCGGAGAGGCCGCCGACGCCGATGCCCTGGACCACACGGCAGGCGATCAGCATGCCGGTGTCCTGCGAGAGGCCGGCGACGACCGATCCCAGGACGTAGATCACCAGGGATATCTGGACCAGCAGCTTCTTGCTGAAGAGGTCGGCGAGCTTGCCCCAGAGCGGAGTGGTGGCGGTCATCGACAGCAGGGTGGCGGTGACGACCCACGTGTACGCGGACTGGCCGCCGCCGAGGTCGGAGATGATCTCCGGAAGGGCGTTGGAGACGATCGTCGACGAGAGGATCGCGACGAACATGCCGAGCATCAGCCCGGACAGCGCCTCCATGATCTGCCGGTGAGTCATCGGCGTGCCGTCGGGGGCCGGGTGGGTCCCGGGTCCGGCGTGGCCGCCTCGCACACCGGACGGTGTGGTCGAAGCCATGGAGTTCCTTGTCCTTGCTTACGGCTTACGCGGGTGTACGGGTCACTTCCGGATGACGCGGGCCGGGCCCCGGGCCGGAGAAGCTGCCGCGCAGCCGGGCAAGCATCGCGTTCAGCTGTCCGACGTCGTCGTCGGACCAGTCGTCGAGGGCGCGGGCGAGCGCGTCCGTGCAGTGCTCGGCGAGCCTGTCGAGCAGTTCCTTGCCCGCGGGGGTCAGCCGGAGGATGCGGGAGCGCCGGTCGCAGGGGTCCGTGGACCGTTCGATCCAGCCACGCTCGGCGACATGGCTGACGTGCCTGCTGGTGACCGATGTGTCGATGGCGAGCAGTTCGGCCAGCCGGATCAACTGCATCTCGCCATGCCGGTCGAGCAGGTGCAGGACCGCCGCCGGCCCGGCCGGGCATTCGGCGGGCAGCATCCGGGACAGTCCGCGCTTCACCACTCCGACAGCGCTGACCTGCCGGACCAGTTCGGCGTACTGGCTCTGTTCGGCCATGGCCCAGTCCCTCCCGGGGGGTCTTGTTGCTTAGGGCAACCATAGAAGCGGTTGGTTGCTACAGGCAAATTAAAACCGGGCTTCCGGTGGTAAAAGAACCCAAAAGGCTTCACCTGTGCCAGGCCAACTACGCCGACGGCCTTACGCAACCCGGGGGTTGGGCCGGGCGGGCAGGTTCGCTAGGGTCCTGCCCCATGGCACACAACCCCCACACCCCCCAAGGCCCCGGCTCCCACGACCCGGCAGGCAGCACTCAGATGTTCCGCGCCTTCGTCGACGAAGGTGAGCCGCAGCGACCGCAGGCGGCTGCGCAGGCGGGCCCGCGTGTCGGCCTGATTCTCGGCGTCGTCGCCGTACTGGCGGTGCTCGCCGCGGTGGCCTGGCTCGCGCTCTAGGCCCTGTCCGGGCCCGGCTACCGCCAGTCGGCGGAGACGTCCTGCGTCTCGATGTGCATGCCCAGCGGCACCCGCCAGGCGTCCACGCAGACCGTGTACGTCTTCGTCGTCCGCGCCCCCGCCGCGATCGGCGCGGGCAGCGGCTGAGCCGATTCGACGGTCGCCCAGTCCACGCCCAGCGCCCCGATGATGTGCGTCCCGAAGGTGACCGTGCCCGAACGTACCGGTGAGCCGCCGGTGTTGCGGAACTCCACGGTCACCTGCTCGCACCACCGCCTGTCCGCCGTCGCACGCACCGGCGCCCCGAGCGTCAGTACGGCAGGTCCCGGCGGTTGGGCGGGCTTGGCCGGCGGCCTGGTCCCGGGGGCCGTGGGTGCGCTGCCTCCGGACGAGCCGCCGCCTCCCGTACCGCCGCCGGTGCTGCCGCCTCCCGTACCGGTGGACGTACCGCCTTCCGTCCTGCCGCCCGACGAGGTGCCGGACGGGGTGCCCGGCAGCGCGGGGGCGCCGGACGCGTCCTCCGGGCCTCCGCCACCGGTTCCCGGCGGCGCGCCACTCGCGGACCCCCACGACGCCCCGGCCGAAGTCCCGGCCGAAATACCGCCCGAGCCCCCCGGTGAACCGGGCGCGGGCTTCGGGGACGAGGTCGAGGACGTGCGGTTGCCGTCCAGCGGCACAAGCTCGACCTCACCCCTGGGCGGTACGGCCTTCGTGGGCGCGCGCTCAGGTCCGCCGCCCAGCGCCAGGAAGCCGTCCTGTCCCTCACCGCTGAAGCCCGCCGCCAGGCCGCCCAGGAACAGGGCGGCCGCCAAGGCGCCGATCACCACGCCCCGGCGGCCGTTCACGGATAGACGTCGCATCGCGCCAGTCTGGCTGACGGGGCGTCAATGCGGAACCCCGCCCGCGCGACCACCGGATCAGTCGGCGATCAGCCCTTCCCTGAGCTGCGCGAGCGTACGGGTGAGCAGTCGCGAGACGTGCATCTGCGAGATACCGACCTCCTCGCCGATCTGCGACTGGGTCATGTTCGCGAAGAAGCGAAGCATGATGATCTGGCGCTCCCGTGGCGGGAGTTTGGCCAGCAGCGGCTTGAGCGACTCGCGGTACTCGACACCTTCCAGCGCCGTGTCCTCGTATCCCAGCCGGTCCGCCAGTGAACCCTCACCGCCGTCGTCCTCGGGTGAGGGCGAGTCGAGCGAGGACGCCGTGTAGGCGTTGCCCACCGCCAGGCCGTCGACGACATCCTCCTCCGACACGCCCAGTACGGCGGCGAGTTCGGGGACGGTCGGCGACCGGTCCAGCTTCTGGGCCAGCTCGTCGCTCGCCTTGGTCAGCGCGAGCCGCAGCTCCTGGAGCCGGCGCGGTACCCGCACGGACCACGAGGTGTCGCGGAAGAAGCGCTTGATCTCGCCCACGACGGTCGGCATGGCGAACGTCGGGAACTCCACACCACGTTCGCAGTCGAAGCGGTCGATCGCCTTGATCAGGCCGATGGTGCCGACCTGGACGATGTCCTCCATCGGCTCGTTCCGGCTGCGGAAGCGGGCGGCGGCATACCGCACCAGCGGCAGGTTGAGCTCGATGAGCGTGTCCCGTACGTAGGTCCGCTCAGGGCTGTCCGTCGCTTCCGCGTCCAGCACGCGAAGCCGCAGGAACAGGGAGCGGGACAGGGTGCGGGTGTCGATGGCTTCCGAGCTGGTGCGGAGCACGTCGGGTGCGCTCTTCGTGAGCGTGAGCACCTTCGAGCTGCCCTGTTCTACGGACATGCCACCCCCTTGAGGTCGCGGACGGTCGCGTCGGGCGCGCCCATCGGAGGAACGCAGCCCCCACCTGAATACCGGAGGAGAAGCTGCGGCAAACGCGGTTCCAGCAGAATGTCACATGTCGGCAACACGCTGTAGCGCCAAGTCGACATATCTGCGCAGGAACGAGGGGGTCTGGGCGATTTCTGTCGGGAACAGCGGAAAACCGGCTCCACTCGTTCCGGCTACGCCTCGATCCGATTTGCGGATCTGAGCCGCGCGAAGCTTCTGGCCAGCAACCTCGATACGTGCATTTGCGAGACGCCGAGTTCGGCACTGATCTGCGATTGCGTCAGATTGCTGTAGTACCGCAGCAGCAGGATCCGCTGCTCCCGCTCGGGCAGTTGTACGAGCAGGTGCCGTACGAGGTCCCGGTGCTCCACTCCGGCCAGCGCCGGATCCTCGTAACCCAGCCTGTCCAGCAGTCCTGGCAGCCCGTCACCCTCCTGCGCCGCCTCCAGGGAGGTCGCGTGGTACGAGCGGCCGGCCTCGATGCAGGCGAGGACCTCCTCCTCAGTGATCCGCAGCCGCTCCGCGATCTCCGCGGTGGTGGGTGTGCGGCCGTGAGCGGTTGTCAGGTCCTCGGTGGCGCCGTTCACCTGGACCCAGAGCTCGTGCAACCGCCGGGGCACATGCACGGTGCGGACGTTGTCCCGGAAGTACCGCTTGATCTCGCCGACGACGGTGGGCATCGCGAAGGTCGGGAACTGCACTCCGCGCTCGGGGTCGAAGCGGTCGATCGCGTTGATGAGGCCGATGGTGCCGACCTGGACGACGTCCTCCATGGGCTCGTTCCGGCTGCGGAAGCGGGCGGCGGCGTAGCGCACCAGCGGCAGGTTGGCCTCGATCAGCGCTCCGCGCACCCGGGCGTGCTCCGGAGTGCCTCGCTCCAGGTCCTTCAGCTCGCCGAAGAGGACCTGCGTCAGCGCCCGGGTGTCAGCGCCCCTGCTTCTGACCGGAGCCTCTTCCTGGGGCGGCGCTTGAGGCGCAGTACTGGCCGGCAAGGTCACGCCACCCCTTCGTGGTCAAACTCAGTCGGTCAAACTCAGTCAACTCATCCGTCAAAAGCGGTCATAGCATCACAAGACATGTGCACTGTGTGCAAGCACCGCATAACACCGTGTTGTGCGGATGAGCAGCAAAAAGCCCCTCACCCGACGGGTGAGGGGCAGGTGCCGGCGGCGGCTCAGAACTCGTAGTCGGCGATCACCCATGTGGCGAACTCGCGCCACTGTCCGGCGGCCGCCTGATGGGCCGGGTGTTCGATGTAGCGCTTCAGCGCCTCGGCGTCCCGGACGGCGGAGTTGATCGCGAAGTCGTACGCGATGGGCCGGTCGGTGATGTTCCAGCCGCATTCCCAGAACTCCAGCTCCGGGACGATGCCGCCGAGCTCCTCGAAGGCCTGGGCAGCGGCGGCGACGCGGGGCTCGTCGCGCGCGACGCCCTCGTCGAGCTTGAAGAGGACCAGATGGCGGATCAAGGTGGGGACTCCTTATGGACCGTAGGATCAGCGCGCCGGCGCTGCACTCCGGCTCAGCGCACCAGCTCGGTCATGAACTCCCCGACACCCTGCGCGGCGCTCGAAATGCCCTCGAACCCTATCTGGACGAAGTCCGCGGCCTGGGCGGGGGAGGTGATGATCGTGTACAGCACGAAGACCACGACGGCGTACAACGCGAGCTTCTTCGTCTGCACCATCCGTACGGCCTCCCCTGACCGGTCGCCCCATGCGAAGTCGCGTGAGTCTATCCGGTCCTGTTCGACCGCCCACCTGCCCTGCAGGGTCTCCCAAAAGCCCCCGCTGCCCGGTCACATGAGACCAGTGCCGGCGCCGGGCACGACAACGGCCCCGATCCGTGCGGGATCGGGGCCGTTGTCCGTACTGCTGAGAGCGGTAGCGGTGGGATTTGAACCCACGGAGGAGTTGCCCCCTCACACGCTTTCGAGGCGTGCTCCTTAGGCCGCTCGGACACGCTACCGAGAGAGAGCTTAGCCCACGCGGGGCCGTGCTCCGAAATCCGTGTCCCCGCGCCGCCCCTCGCAGCCTCAGCGGTCCCGGAAGAACGCGGTGAGCTGCGCGGAGCACTCCGCCTCCAGCACGCCGCGCACGACCTCCGGACGGTGGTTGAGCCGGCGGTCGCGAACCACGTCCCAGAGGGAGCCGGCAGCGCCCGCCTTCTCGTCCGGCGCGCCGTAGACCACCCGCTCCACCCGGGACTGCACGAGTGCGCCCGCGCACATCGTGCAGGGCTCCAGGGTGACCACGAGTGTGCATCCGCTCAGCCGCCACTCCCCGACGGCCGTGGCGGCCCGGCGTATCGCCAGCACCTCCGCATGTGCCGTCGGGTCGCCCGTCACCTCGCGTTCGTTGTGGCCCGCCGCGAGCAGCGAGCCGTCCGGGGCCAGCACGACGGCGCCGACCGGCACATCGCCGGCCTTCGCCGCGCGCGCCGCCTCGTCCAGCGCCAGGCGCATGGGCGCCTGCCACGGGTCATGTACAGGGTCGGGCCAGGTCACTAGCGGACGGTCTCCAGGACCTCGGCGGCTCCCAGCGCTTCGGCGATGTCGCTGAGCGCTTCGGTGCCGAGGGACAGCAGCTCCTTTTCGGACATTCCGAGGTCGGTGAGGATCTGGCGGTCACCGAGGGGGCCGGACGGAACCGTCTCGCCGGAGACGACGGACTCCTCGTCCGACTCGTCGACCTCTTCGTCCGGTTCACCGTCCTCCGTGCCGTCGAGGTCCACGAGCTCTTCGAGGGCGTCCAAGTCCTCGCCGGCCCCGGGCTCCCGCCCGAGCAGTTCGTCGGTGAGCAGGATCTCCCCGTACGAACTGCGGGCAGCGGCGGCCGCGTCCGAGAGGTAGATGCGAGGGTCCTCCTCGCCGTCCACCCGGACGATGCCGAACCATGCGTCTTCCTGCTCGATGAAGACGAGCACGGTGTCCTCGTCGGCCGTGGCCTCACGGGCCAGGTCGGTCAGATCGGACAACGTCTCGACGTCGTCGAGCTCTGTGTCGCTCGCTTCCCACCCGTCTTCGGTGCGCGCGAGCAGTGCGGCGAAGTACACCGTGACTCTCCCACTGGTCATAGGCGTGCCGGTTGGGGGTCCCCCCGGCCGGAGGTGGGAGAGGTAGAAGCAGCTGTTCCGCTGCTCTGCGCCCCGCCCACTCGGAATCGTGGCAGAAACGACGGCTCTGCGAGAGGTCTTCGCGCGTGCGTCGGGCACAGTCCTGTGAGATTCGCCGTAGTCGGCTCACCACCGGAAGGTGCGCATGCGCATCTGCTGGCGCATCCGCGCGGCCCTGGCCCGCCTCGGCTGCACGCGGTCGCGCAGCTCCTTGGCCTCGTTCAGCTCCCGGAGGAACTTGGCCCGGCGCGCTCGGCGCTCCGACTCAGTCTCCTGCAGAGCCTGCTGCTCCTGCTCCCGGTCCGGCATCGGTCACACCACCCCAAGGCATGGGTCCGTACGACCCCAGCTTCCCCCGAACAGCGGGTTTGATGCCAGAGCGGGGTGCCCTGGAGCCCGGTTACTGTGGTGTCCATGCGGATCCATGTCGTCGACCACCCGCTGGTGGCGCACAAACTCACCACACTGCGCGACAAGCGCACCGACTCCCCGACCTTCCGGCGCCTCGCCGACGAGCTGGTCACCCTGCTCGCGTACGAGGCCACCAGGGATGTGCGCACCGAACAGGTCGACATCGAGACCCCGGTCACGCCGACGACGGGCGTGAAGCTCTCGCACCCGCGGCCGCTCGTCGTGCCGATCCTGCGCGCGGGCCTGGGCATGCTCGACGGCATGATGCGGCTGCTGCCGACCGCCGAGGTGGGCTTCCTGGGCATGATCCGCAACGAGGAGACCCTCGAGGCCTCCACGTACGCGACGCGCATGCCGGAGGACCTCTCCGGCCGTCAGGTCTACGTCCTGGACCCGATGCTGGCCACCGGCGGCACACTGGTCGCCGCGATCCAAGAGCTGATCAAGCGCGGCGCAGACGATGTCACCGCCGTGGTCCTGCTGGCGGCTCCCGAGGGCGTCGAGCTCATGGAGCGCGAGCTGGCCGGCACGCCGGTGACTGTGGTGACCGCTGCTGTGGACGAGCGGCTCAACGAGCACGGCTACATCGTGCCCGGCCTCGGTGACGCCGGAGACCGCATGTACGGGACCGCTGTCTAGTCCCCGCTTCGATCCCCGCTCCGACTGCGGGCGGAATCGTTTCTCAGCACTTCGGGGAGGACGCCGGAGCGGGGTTGGCCAGTGCGGCCAGGGCCCGGTCGGCGTCCTCCTTCTTGCTGAGCTCCTTGAACGCCGTGCCCAGGATCAGGTCGACGTCCTCGGTCTCCCGCGCGTCCGTCTTCTGCTGAGCTCCGGCCAGCTGCGCACCCAGTACGGCGAAGGCGCCCTGGGTGGCCTGCGGGGGACCCAGCAGCATTCCGGTCCCGGCGACCTTCTTGTCGTACAACTCGGGCGCGTTGCCCACCTGGCCGACGGCGAAGCCTCGCTTCTTCAGCTCCTCGGCCGCCGCCTTGGCCAGGCCGCTGCGAGGGGTTGCGTTGTAGACGTTGACCTTGATCTGGGCCGGTCGGGGCAGCGACCGCGCAGGCAGGGGCGCCGGGGAGGCCTTGGAGGGCTTGCACGCGGCCTTGGCGACCGTGGCCGACCTGGTGCCGTTGCCCGTGAACACGTCAATGAGCTGCGACGTTCCCCAGCCGATCAGCCCGACCGCGAGGGCCGATCCGGTCACGGCGGCAGCGAGTCGGCGTCGGGGGCGGCGCATCCGCGGGTACTTGTCGCCCGTGATGCGGTACTTTCCGCCCATGCCGGGGGGAGTGAGCATGCTCATGGGCGCAGCGTAGTGCGGCCCGCTGGCAATGCCTACTAAATGATCAATGATTGAAGGCCGATCCGACCGAAAGGCTCAACGCGCAGCGTGTCGGCTGGGCCGGTCGGCCCCTTCGGGCCCCTCAGCCCAGGTCGAGCACGCGAGCGTGCAGCACCTGGCGCTGTTGCAGGGCCGCGCGCACGGCCCGGTGCAGGCCGTCCTCGAGGTACAGGTCGCCCTGCCACTTCACGACGTGGGCGAACAGGTCCCCGTAGAAGGTCGAGTCCTCTGCGAGCAGCGTCTCGAGGTCCAGCTGCCCCTTGGTCGTCACCAACTGGTCGAGCCGGACCGGGCGCGGCGCGACGTCCGCCCACTGCCGGGTGCTTTCCCGGCCATGGTCGGGGTAGGGCCGCCCGTTTCCGATGCGCTTGAAGATCACACGGAGAGCCTACCGGTCAAGCGCCTCCGGGCGCAGCCATGACGGCGCGGTGCAAAAGTGGCAAACAACGCCTATATGGGAGTGAGACATGAGTGGAACCACGCCCTCCGCCAGCCCTGCGGCCGAGATCGCCCAGGGTTACGCCTTCAGTGGTGCCGCGCTCGACCTGGGTGCCCTGCTCTGGGAGGGCGCGTGTCTGCCGGAGAACCGGATCCGTATCCCGCTGGGCATGCTCAACCGTCACGGCCTTGTCGCGGGCGCCACCGGTACCGGGAAGACCAAGACGCTGCAGCTGATCGCCGAGCAGCTGTCGGCCAACGGAGTGCCGGTCTTCCTCGCCGACATCAAGGGTGATGTGTCCGGAATCTCCGCTCCAGGAGAGGCCAACGACAGGATCCGGGAACGAGCCGGAGATGTCGCCCAGGAGTGGGAGGGGACCGGATACCCGTGCGAGTTCTACTCGCTCGGCGGCATCGGCCCCGGCATCCCCGTGCGCGCGACCGTCACCAGCTTTGGGCCGGTCCTGATGTCGAAGGTGCTGGAGCTCAACCGGACGCAGGAGCAGTCGCTCGGACTGATCTTCCACTACGCCGACTCCAAGGGGCTCGAACTCATCGACCTCAAGGACCTGAGGGCCGTCGTAGCCTTCCTCGTCTCGGACGAGGGCAGGGCCGAACTCAAGGGGATCGGCGGTCTGTCCACGGTCACCGCCGGCGTCATCCTCAGGGCGCTGACCGCCTTCGAGCAGCAGGGTGCCGGCTCCTTCTTCGGTGAGCCCGAGTTCGACACGGGTGACTTCCTGCAGATCCGCCCGGACGGGGGTGGCCTGGTATCCGTGCTGGAGCTGGCCGCCGTGCAGGACAAGCCGCAGCTCTTCTCCACCTTTCTGATGTGGCTGCTTGCGGATCTCTTCCACGACCTGCCCGAGGTGGGCGACCTGGACCGGCCCAAGCTGGTGTTCTTCTTCGACGAGGCGCATCTGCTGTTCAACGGCGCGTCCAAGGCGTTCCTGCAGTCCCTCACCCAGACCGTGCGGCTGATCCGCTCCAAGGGCGTCGGCATCTTCTTCGTCACCCAGACTCCGAAGGACGTCCCCGGGGATGTGCTGGCCCAGCTGGGCAACCGGGTCCAGCACGCGCTGCGCGCCTTCACCCCGGACGACGCCAAGGCGCTGAAGGCGACCGTGAAGACCTTCCCGGACTCGGAGTACGACCTCGAGGAGCTGCTCACCCAGCTCGGTACCGGCGAGGCGGTCATCACCGTATTGAGTGAAAGGGGTGCCCCCACTCCGGTCGCGGCGACCCGGCTGCGTGCCCCGCAGTCGCTCATGGGACCGATCGACACCGCGGCACTCGACCGGGCGGTCAAGGGTTCGCCGCTCCACTCCCGGTATGCGACAGCCCTCGACCGCGAATCGGCATACGAGAAGCTCAGCGCCGAGCAGCAGGCGGCCGAGGCCGCCGCCGTGCGGGCCGCCGAGGAGGCCGAGCGGGCCGAGCGGGCCGAGCAGGCGAAGGCGGAAGGCCGGGCGGGAAGGCCGGGCAGGGCGGCGCAGAAACGGGACGACTCGCTTGCCGAGCAGATCGCGGGCAGCGGTGTGTTCAAGTCGCTGGCCCGCTCGATCGGGACCCAGCTGGGACGGGAGATCTCCCGGTCGATCTTCGGCACCGCCCGCCGCAGGCGCTGAATCGACCGGACTTCCGGGCCGGGGAAGCACCTGCGGCCGGTCGCCCGGACTCGTAGATTCGTGCTCATGAACACGAAGACGAAGGCGGTCCTGACCCGCACCGATGCTGCCGGGGCCTCACCGACGCCCCCGGCAGCCTGATCACGCTGCTTGCCGACACGGACATCACGGGCGCAGCGCTCACCTGCCACACCGCGCACCGGCTGCTCGGCCGGGCGCACGACGGCCGGGCCGACGTCCAGGACATCAAGGACTCCGCCGAGCGGTTCGACAACCACTACGTCAACAGCTCCGCCTGGCGTGAGCGCAACGCCGAAGCGTAGACCTCGTCCGCGTCGAGCCGGCGCATCTCCTCCGCGATCAGCTCGGCGGTGGTACGGATCTTGAGGGCGACCCCGCGGTCGGGCCTGCCGGGCACGCCGAGAGTGGCGAGCGCACCGTACGGCCGGTCGAGCCGGATTTCGCCGTCCTCCGTCAGCATCCGCACGCACGTGATGACCGGACCGTCCGTGACGACCCGCTCGACCGGTACGACGAGTCGGTCCGCCAGCCACCGCGCCAGCAGTTCGGCACTCGGGTTCCCCTCCTCGCTCTCCACGACCGCGCCGGTCACCTTCGCCGGCTTCTGGTCGAGGGCGGCGGCCAGCAGTGAGCGCCACGGGGTGAGCCGGGTCCAGGACAGGTCGGTGTCGCCGGGGGCGTAGGAGGTGGCGCGGAGCCGGAGCTCGGCGAGCGGGTCTTCGACGGCGTACGCGTCGGTGATCCGGCGCTGCGCGAGCGTGCCGATCTCGTCCAGGGCCACGTGGGCCGGCGCGTCCACCGGCCACCAGGCCACGACGGGTGCATCCGGCAGCAGGAGCGGGAGGACCACCGAGCCGGCGTGCTCGATGAGTTCGCCGTGCAGCCGCAGCAGCACGACCTCGCCGGTGCCGGCGTCCGCACCGACGCGGAGTTCGGCGTCGAGCCTGGTTTCGTGCCGCCGCTGATGGCTTCGGGCGGGGCGTTTGATGACGGCGAGAATGCGGCAGGGATGCTCGCGGGAGGCGTCGGTGGCGGCCTTGACCGCGTCGTACGCGTTCTCCTCGTCGGTGACCACGACCAGGGTGAGCACCATGCCCATGGTGGGGCTGCCCATGGACCTGCGGGCAGCCAGCAGCGCGGAGTTGACCTTGCTGGAGGTGGTGCTCGTGAGTTCTGTCTTCATGCCCTGCGACCTGCCCAAGCACAGTCCACCGTAAGACTCTTCCATCAGAGGGTGCCCCTTGCGCTCTTCGCGGCCTTGGCCGCCTGCTTCGCCTCCTGCTTGTACGCCCGGACCTTGGCCAGCGACTCGGGGCCCGTGATGTCCGCCGCCGAGCGGTACGAGCCCTGCTCACCGTACGGTCCGGCCGCCTCGCGCCACCCGCGGGGCTGTACGCCGAACTGTTTGCCGAGCAGTGCCAGGAAGATCTGCGCCTTCTGCTGCCCGAAGCCGGGGAGCGCCTTCAGCCGCTCCAACAGCTCCTTGCCACTCGTGACGCCTTCCCACACCGCACGCGCGTCGCCGTCGTAGTGCTCGACGAGGTACTGGCACAGCTGCTGTACGCGCTTGGCCATCGAGCCCGGATAGCGGTGCACGGCGGGCTTCTCCGACAGCAGCGCGGCGAACGCCTCGGGGTCCGCAGTGGAGATCCGGTGTGCGTCGAGATCGTCGCCGCCCATGCGCTGGGCGATGGTGTACGGGCCGGAGAACGCCCACTCCATGGGGACCTGCTGATCCAGCAGCATTCCCACCAGAGCGGCCAGTGGACTGCGGCCGAGCAGTGCGTCGGCGTCGGGCTGCTGGGCAAGCCGAATCGTGATGTCCATCCCTCGATGATCCCGTTTATATGACTGTTTTGCGCGGCGGGTAGCCGCAGGTGGCCGGGGGTAGTGCTGGGCCGACCGGGTGGTGGTTGTCAGGAGGGGCGGCTCAGTGACTCAGCCTTTTGAATTGCCGGATTTCTATATGCCGTATCCGGCGCGGCTCAATCCGCATCTTGAGGAGGCGCGGGAGCACACCAGGAAATGGGCCCGTGAGATGGGGATGCTCGAGGGGTCGGGGATCTGGGAGGAGAGCGACCTCGAGTCCCACGACTATGCGCTGCTGTGCTCCTACACCCACCCCGACTGCGGCGGGCCCGAGCTTTCCCTGGTGACCGACTGGTATGTGTGGGTTTTCTTCTTCGACGACCACTTCTTGGAGATCTTCAAGCGAACCCAGGACCGGGAGGGCGGCAAAGCCTATCTGGACCGGCTGCCCCTCTTCATGCCGATGAATCTCGGAGCCGAGATCCCGGAGCCGGCCAATCCGGTCGAGGCGGGCCTGGCCGACCTGTGGACCCGTACGGTCCCCAGTATGTCCATGGCCTGGCGGGAGCGGTTCGCCGAGAGCACGAAGAACCTGCTCAACGAATCCCTCTGGGAACTGTCGAACATCAATGCCGGCCGGATCGCTAACCCCGTCGAGTACATCGAGATGCGCCGCAAGGTGGGCGGCGCGCCGTGGTCGGCCGGGCTGGTGGAATTCGCGGCCGGTGCCGAAGTCCCCGACGCGATCGCGGAGTCCCGGCCGCTCAGGGTCCTCAGGGACACGTTCTCCGATGGTGTGCACCTGCGCAACGATCTGTTCTCCTACCAGCGGGAGGTCGAGGACGAGGGAGAACTCAGCAACGGCGTGCTCGTGCTGGAAACCTTCCTGGGCTGTACGACGCAGGAGGCCGCGGATGCCGTCAACGACCTGCTGACCTCCCGCCTCCAGCAGTTCGAGAGCACGGTCTTCACGGAACTCGGCCCGCTCTTCGCCGAGAAGGCGGTCGACCCGCAGAGCGCCGCCGCGACCCTCGCGTACGTGAAGGGGCTGCAGGACTGGCAGTCCGGCGGCCATCAATGGCACATGCGCTCCAGTCGCTATATGAACGGCGGCGGGGCCGCCCCGGCCGGCGGGACGTCGTTCTCGATGGTGCCGGTGGGACTCGGCACCTCTGCCGCCGACATCGCCAAGAGCATCGGTGCGGGTGCCCCCGCCCGGTTCCGCAGCTACACCCACGTCCCCTTCCAGAAGGTGGGCCCGTCCCGGCTGCCCGACTTCGACATGCCTTTCGCCACCACGCTCAGCCCGTTCCTCGAGACGGCACGTACCAACATCGTCGAGTGGGCCCACCGGATGGGAATGCTCGAGGACGTGTGGGACGAGCAGAAGCTCATCGCGTACGATCTTCCTCTCTGTTCCGCCGGCATCCACCCGGACGCGACGGCCGAGGAACTGGACCTGACGTCGGGATGGCTGACCTGGGGCACGTACGGCGACGACTACTTTCCCGCCGTCTACGGGCATGCGCGGAACCTGGCGGGCGCGAAGGCGTGCAACGAACGGCTGTCGGAGTTCATGCCGCTCGACTGCGTCCCGACCGCCGTACCGACGACCGCGCTGGAGCGTGGTCTGGCCGATCTCTGGGCCCGTACGGCGGGCCCCATGGACCTGGACGCCCGGCGTACCTTCCGTACCGCCGTCGAGGACATGACCGAAAGCTGGTTGTGGGAGCTCGCGAACCAGGCCCAGAACCGCATCCCCGACCCTGTCGACTACATCGAGATGCGCCGGATGACCTTCGGCTCCGATCTCACGATGAGCCTGTCCCGGCTGGCCCACGGCCGTCGGGTCCCGCCCGCGATCTATGCGAGCGGGCCCATGCAGTCCCTGGAGAACGCCGCTGCCGACTACGCCGCTCTGCTGAACGACACCTTCTCGTACCAGAAGGAGATCGAGTTCGAGGGCGAGGTCCACAACTGCGTCCTGGTCGTGCAGAACTTCTTCAACTGCGACTATCCCACCGCGCTCTCCGTCGTCGACGACCTGATGAAGTCGCGGATGCGGCAGTTCCAGCATGTCGCCGCCAACGAACTCCCCGTCCTGTACGACGACTTCGACCTGGACCAGGATGCCCGCCGAGTCCTGGACGGCTATGTGGAGGAGCTCCGGAACTGGATGGCCGGCATCCTGATCTGGCACGCGGGGTGCCGCCGCTACCAGGAGGCCGACCTCCTGCGGAACAACCGCGGACACCGGATGATCCCGGCACCGCTCACCGGGCCCGGTATGTCGGCGGCGCGGATCGTGCTGAGCGCCGCTGCTCTGACCACGCCCGCCCGAACACCGTGACCGCGCCGGCCGGGGCGCGGTCGGCGCACGGCTCACCCCGGCGTGCCCCATAACGAGGCCGGTCGGCGGGGCCCGGGCGGTGGAGCCACCGAGCCGGCCGAGAGCGCCCATGACGCATCCACCACTGCCATCTCCGCCGGCTTCACAGTGGGCGCCTGCGGGGTACTCGGTCGCAGGGCACGCGGCCGGTTGAGCCGGCAACGGCATCGGAAGCCGAGACGGAGAACGACGAAGGCCCGGCCGGTTCCCGGCCGGGCCTTCCGTCTGTCAAGTCCCGAAAAGCAGCGGCATGACGCGATCCGAGGGCCGGGGCTTACTGGAGACCCGGCTCGTGCAGCTGGCCTACCCGCATCGTCCGGAACAGCCCGGGCGGTGCGCTTCGTGGGACTCTGCACCCTTTCTCACGGCAGGCGAATTTCCACGATTCATGCCTCCACGGAGGGAGTCCATACTGGCTATTAGGAGCGAGCAAATGAGACTAAACATCATCTTCCCGATTCCCTATGTCTGGGGGAGAGTGTCGTGAGTTCCATACCTCCTCCGTCCGAGCGCCCCACCGGCCCTCCGTCCGGTCCGCTGTCCGGCCGTCCGACAGATGAGCAGGTGGCACCCCCGCCGGCGCCCCCACCCCCACCACAGGGGCCTCCCGGGCCGCCGACCGTCATAGACGAACCGGATGAGCCGGGTGGGCGCGGCGAAGGGCCGTCGTCCTGGTGGCGGGCCCGCAGGACTCTGGTGAGCGCCAGTACTGCTGTGGTCGTGGTGACGGCGGTGATTGTCGCCTTCACCGTCATGGGCGGGGGAAGCAAAGGTGGCGGAGAGATCTTCCTTCAGGCCGCCGCGGCCGCCGGGCCCGATCCGTTCACCCCCTCTACGGCCAGACAGGCCGAGGGCACCCCAACCCCCGGTACGGCGAAGACCGGCGGGAACGGCACGCGCACTCTTCAGGTCAACGGTGCTCACCCGGGCCTGTACGGGGGCACGCGGAACGTCGCGAGCTGCGACGTCGAGAAGCAGATCAAGTTCCTCACGGAGAACAAGGACAAGGGGAAGGCCTTCGCCGGCGCCTCGGGTATCCAGCAGGCGGACATCCCCTCTCATCTGCGGTCACTGACGCCCGTCCGGCTGAGCTGGGACACCCGAGTGACCAACCACGGGTACAAGGACAAGGCGGCCACCAGTAATCAGGCGATTCTGCAGGCCGGTACGGCCGTCCTGGTCGACGACCGCGCTGTGCCGCGTGTCCGCTGCGCTTGCGGCAACCCGCTGAGCCCGCCCGTCGCGGTCGAGGGCAAGCAGAAGTACACCGGCCGCCAGTGGTCGTCGTTCCGGCCCTCCAGCCTCGTCGCGGTCGCACCCGCAGAGAAGCCGATGAAGACCGTCACGATGTTCGACCAGGACCGCAAGGGCTGGTTCGAGCGCCCGAGCGGAGACCATCTGGGCCGCGGTGACCACGAGGTTCCTCCCCCGAAGGGCCAAACCCCGGGTTCGGAGTTCCCAGTCCTGCCGCCGCCCTCTTCCGGATCGCTGGAGGAATCCCCGGATAACGAGGACAAGGACGAGGACCGGGACAAGAAGAGGAACGAAGACGGGGACGGGAACAAGAAGAAGGACGATCCGCCTGCGCCGCCGCCTGGGGACGATCCGCCTGCGCCGCCGCCTGGGGACGATCCGCCTGCGCCGCCGCCTGGGGACGATCCGCCTGCGCCGCCGCCTGGGGACGATCCGCCTGCGC
>NZ_JBFBAS010000003.1:48123-112875 GCF_040682335.1 Streptomyces sp. NPDC051219 | reverse complement strand
CGCCGCCGCCTGGGGACGATCCGCCTCCGCCGCCGCCTGGGGACGATCCGCCTCCGCCACCCCCAGGGGACGATCCGCCTCCGCCACCCCCAGGGGACGATCCGCCTCCGCCACCCCCAGGGGACGACATTGCGCCTCCTCCGCCGCCCGCGGAGGAGGCGCCTCCTCCTCCGCCCGAAGACGATGCGCCTCCACCGCCACCTGCGGAGGACAACCCGCCTCCTCCTCCGCCGCCAGCGGACGATCCGCCTACGGCTGAGTCGCTGGCTCCGGTTGAGCCGGAGGGCCCGGTCGAGCCGGAAGGCCAGGAATACCCGCCGTCGGCGTGAGGCACCCTCGGTCTCCCGCTTGTGACCTGGACGCACCTGTGGGTGGATCCCGCTGGACGCTTATGTGCTGGATACCGGCGGCCTCCATGATCAGGTTGGCCTCGTCTCCGGGGTACTTGCCCTCGCTGATCTCGGCGGCCATTTCCGCGAGGATCGGCGGCAGGATGGACATGTTCGCGGTCAGGTAGGGAGCGATGGCGGTCTCAGGGGGCGTACGAGGCTGTTCACCTGCGTTCATCGTCGGCTGTCTACTTGGTCGCGAACTGGCTGCGGCCTGAGTTGCACGCCGGTGAACTCGGTTGAACGAGACGGAAACTGAGACGGTCCCTGACTCTTCAGCTGGATCGGCACCATGTGGAGGGGGTCTTTGTCGTTCGAGACACCGATGCTGCAGACCACTGGCTTCCTCGTCACACCCTGTTCGGCGGGCTGACCGGCGTCATCCCCGCCGCCCCACCACTGGCCTTTCACGTCACTGACACCTACTTCGTCGTGGCGCACTTCCACTACGCGTCTTCGGCACCGTCGTGTTCGCCATGTTCGCCGGCTTCCACTCCTGGTGGCCCAAGATGACCGGCACGATGCTCGACGAACGATTGGGGAAGATCCACTTTTGGAGCTGGCGATGCAGACGTCTACTCGTGCACCTCCGACATCGGCACCTGGGCCGCGGGGGTGCTCAGCGGGCGGCCAGGGAGATGGCGACGTAGTGCGCGGTGAAGGCGGCCACGGTGAGGGCGTGGAAGACCTCGTGGTAGCCGAACCAGCGGGGTGAGGGGTCGGGGCGCTGGAGGGCGTAGACCACCGCGCCGGCGCTGTAGAGGAGGCCTCCGGCCACGATCAGTGTCAGTACGGCTGCTCCGCCGGCGTGCAGGAAGTCGGGCAGGTAGCGCACTGGTGCCCAGCCCAGGGCGAGGTAGCAGGGGGTGTAGAGCCAGCGGGGAGCCCCCACCCACAGGACGCGGAAGGCGATGCCGGCCAGCGCGCCCGTCCACACGATCCACAGCAGGACGGACTGCTGATCCGAGGGGAGGAGGAGTACGGCCAGAGGAGTGCAGGTGCCAGCGATTATCAGGAAGATGTTGGCGTGGTCGAGGCGTCGCAGGACAGCCTCGCCGAGTGGCCCCCAGGTGCCGCGGTGGTACACCGCGCTCGTCCCGAACAGCAGCCAGGCGGTGACGGCGTACACGGTGCAGGCCAGGACCGCCTGCGGGGTGCGGGCCAGACTGATGAGGACGATGCCCGCGATCAGCGAGGCGGGGACCATTCCCGCGTGGAGCCAGCCGCGCAGCTTCGGCTTGAGCGGCTCGACCAGGTCGGCTGCCCGCTCCACGAGACCGGCGACCGTGCCGGATTCCTCTCCTGCATGGTCACTGGCTGACCCGCCAAGGCGAGCTGAATCGCCGTCGGCTTTCGCCGAGCCGGGGGAGACACCGTCTTGCGCTGCGGTACGGGGGTCATTGGCAACCATGGGGTCATGTTAGGAAGCGCTCGACGGCGGCCTTGTCTCGGGTCTGCAGACTAGCTGCGCTTTGAGCCCTCCAAAATCTATATCCGCCGGAGTAGACATTGGGTGGTGGTGTGGTTATGGTTTCTGTCGTAGCCAAGAGGTCGAAGGGCCCGGCAGAGATGAACTGGCGGGCAGCAGTAGCGAGTTCGCAGTGCGGTGCGGTGGTGGAGTTCCGAAGCCAGGGTTGTCGCAGGATGGCGACGGGACTGACGGCCGTACCGGGTGGCCCGCAGTCTTCAGGGGCTGCCGTGAGCAGTACCGCAGTATGTGCAGTCGCAGTTCAGAAGGTGCAGTAGGCAGTACCAGCAGTCGGTACACAGTGGTCTCTCAGTAAAGGCGCCGGGCTGCGGGCGCGCGTGCTGAGAGGTTCGGCAGTGGGGTTCTAAGCCAGAGCGGATGCAGGACGGGCGACGGGGCTGGCTGCCGGACGGAGTGGCCTCTGAGGCCACCAGCGGTTCGCATCACCGGTAGTACAAGCAGTACAGCAGTTCGCAGTATCAGTAGTGACCCGCAGGAGCAGTACCGGTTTGCCAAGTAGTTGGTTCAGAGGGAAGAACGGAGGAGTCGAGCGCCATCAGGATCGCCCGGACGAGAAGGATTTGAGTCCGGGTACCGCAAGACCCCGAATAGGTAGGTGGTCCCCGGTCACGCATCCGCGATCCCCGCACGCCCGCCCGACATTCGGGCCGGTTCCGCGGACCCAGTAGGCCGGCGCAGCACTAGGGCCGGCGGATGGTGTAGCAATTCCTTCGGGGCCCTGGTGCCGTATGGCACCAGGGCCCCTCCACGCATTGCTTTGCCCAGCCCTCGATGCGTTCCACAACGAGGTGAGATGACAACAGACGATTCGATAGGCCGTCTTGATGACGACGACTACCCCGCCTACACGATGGGGCGGGCGGCCGAGATGCTCGGCACCACCCCCGCCTTCCTGCGTGCCATCGGCGAAGCAAGGCTGATTACCCCGCTCCGTTCGGAGGGCGGCCACCGCCGCTACTCCCGTTACCAGTTGCGGATCGCCGCCCGCGCCCGAGAAATCGTGGACCAGGGGACCCCCATCGATGTTGCATGCCGGATCGTGATCCTCGAGGACCAGCTCGAGGAAGCGCAGCGACTCACGCCGAATACCGCCGATCCCCAACCGAGCAGCATCCTCCAACCGCAGCGTGACGTGAGAGCGCCTGCCAGCACTCGGCACGCGCCGCGCTCAACGTCTCTCGACTCCAACGCATCCGACCCGACCAGGGTGGAAGCGTTCAATCAGGGCAACGTTGCCGGGGCACGCCCTCCGGCCTTCTCCTGACCGACCTCGACGCGCTGCTGATGCTCTACTGCGCTGCGTTGCAAGCACACCAGTGACCTGCGGCGGGACGACTTCGGCGGATGCTGGCTGCTGCCCCTGCCGGCCACCGGACTTCCCCGTGACTCTCCGCCCGATCTTCCGCGGAGGCACGGACTGATCCTCTCGACGCGAACTACCTGCAGGGCGGTTGCTATGCGGGGCAGATCGCCCGGTCCCGTCGGAGTGCTGGCCAAGTCCGGAAGCCGCGACCACTACGACTCCTGACACCGCCCAGCAGCCCGTAAAAACACCGACTGACGAAGCGGGGGGCTGGCGCGTTGCCGGTGAAGGCCCCATCTGCCCTTTTCCAGGGATATCGGCGCTTCGCAAACGGGTGATCTCCGGAGCGGCATAGTCACGTCCTCGCGCCTGGGGGGAACGTTCACCGTGCGAGGCGGATCATTGGCCCTTGCGGGACCAAGCCAGCTCTTCGCAGCGAGCCGCCCCCGCCCGATCCATAGGTTCCGACGGGGGCGGCGCTAAGCCGAACGGGCGGCTCCCGGTAGGGCGGGAGTGGCCGTCAGTCCTTGGCGATGGCCATACCGAGGAAGATGCCGACCAGCAGCGCCACGCTGCCTGTGGCCATCACCGCCCACGTCCCGGTCTGCGTGGCGGCGAAAGTCGAAGTCATGCCCGCCTGCGCCGCCGCCTGCGTCGCCTGCGCCCCCGCCATGGCCGCCTCCTGCGCCGCTAGACCCGTCTCCAGCTTCTGGACCTTGCCCTCCAGCTCAGATGTCTCCACCGTGGGGCTCCTCTCTACCGTCGTGCCGGACCCATTCCGACATCAACATCGATCCGTTCCCCACCGCAGCGATGCGGTCGCGCTGGCAAGCTTTGGAGCACCCGTTTGCCGACCAGGGCGGCCGCCCGACCGTTCCCACTCCTCGTCGGCGTCGTCCGGATCGCACAGAGGCCGCAGTCCTTCGGGCCGCCTACACGCTGTGCGTCTCCACCGGTACCCGTGACGTCGATGCGGCGCTCGTCGCTGCACATCATCAAGTTGTCCGGTGCCCGCCATGCGGATGACTCCCTGCTCGCTGCCGGCTGACCCTGTCCCCCCCCGATCATCCGGAGCGCTGCCGTACACCGCGGTGCCGCCGCATTAAATCCGCGGCAGGCCGTGTCAGTTCTGTCTTTCAGACATGTGCGAACTCTTAGGATTACGCCCGCAAGAATGCGTTTACTGCAGTCTGCTCGTGCACTGCTATCAAAGGACGTGCTATGGCTACGTCGACCGAGCCGGTCACTCCCGTTCCCGTTCGTGGCAGAGGTCGCGGTGCTGTCGTGGTGTCCTGGCTGACCACGACGGATCATAAGAAGATCGGCCATCTCTATCTCATCGCGTCGTTCATGTTTTTCGTCTTCGGCGGGTTGTTGGCGTTGGTGCTGCGTGCTGAATTGGGTCGGCCGGGCCTGCAGATCGTGTCCGCCGAGCAGTACAACCAGTCCTTCACCCTGCACGGCACGATCATGCTGCTGTTCTTCGCTACCCCGACTTTTGCCGGTTTCGCCAACGCGATCATGCCGTTGCAGATCGGCGCCCCCGATGTCGCGTTCCCACGTCTGAACATGTTTTCGTTCTGGCTGTTCTTCTTCGGTGGATTGATCGTGGTGGGCAGCCTGCTGACCCCGCAAGGCACGGCCGACTTCGGCTGGACGGCCTACACCCCGCTCAGTGGCGGCGAACGCACTCCTTACGTGGGAGGCGACATGTGGATCATGGGGTTGGCGCTGTCCGGTTTCGGCACGATCCTTGGGGCGGTCAATTTCATCACCACGATCGTGTGCATGCGGGCACCGGGAATGACGATGTTCCGGATGCCGATCTTCACCTGGAACATTCTTTTCACGTCTGTTCTGGTGCTCCTGGCCTTCCCCGTCCTGGCCGCAGCGCTGCTCGTCCTGGAGGCCGACCGCCGTTTCGGTGCCCAGGTTTTCAACCCTGAGAACGGGGGGGCGATTTTGTGGCAGCACCTCTTCTGGTTCTTCGGCCATCCCGAGGTCTACATCATCGCGCTGCCGTTCTTCGGAATCATCACGGAGATCATTCCGGTCTTCTCCCGTAAACCGATCTTCGGCTATGTCGGACTGGTCGGTGCCACCATCGCGATCACCGGCCTGTCGGTCACGGTGTGGGCCCACCACATGTTCGCCACCGGAGCCGTCCTCCTGCCGTTCTTCTCCTTCATGACCTTCCTTATCGCCGTGCCGACAGGCGTGAAGTTCTTCAATTGGATCGGCACCATGTGGAAGGGCGCCCTGTCATTCGAGACGCCGATGCTGTGGACCACTGGCTTCCTCGTCACCTTCCTGTTCGGCGGGCTGACCGGCGTCATCCTCGCCTCCCCGCCACTGGACTTCCACGTCACCGACACCTACTTCGTCGTGGCGCACTTCCACTACGTCGTCTTCGGCACCGTCGTGTTCGCCATGTTCGCCGGCTTCCACTTCTGGTGGCCGAAGATGACCGGCACGATGCTCGACGAGCGATTGGGGAAAATTCACTTTTGGACGCTGTTCATCGGTTTCCACATGACCTTCCTCATCCATCACTGGCTCGGTGCGGAAGGCATGCCGCGCCGGTACGCCGACTACCTCGCGGCCGACGGGTTCACCGCCCTCAATACCATTTCCACGATCGGCGCCTTCCTCCTCGGAGCCTCCACCCTCCCGTTCTTCTCCAACGTGTGGAAGACCGCCAAATACGGCAAGAGAATCGAAGTCGACGACCCGTGGGGCTTTGGCCGCTCCCTTGAGTGGGCCACTTCCTGCCCGCCGCCGCGGCACAACTTCGTCACGCTGCCCAAGATCCGCTCCGATTCGCCGGCCTTCGATCTCCACTATCCCGAGGTTGCCGCCCTTGACCACGCGGAGCAGACCGGCCGTCGCGACGTCGTCGAACCAGACGACACCCCATGACACACCGACCATCGACCACCGGCCGACCCGGGAACCGCTGAAGGCATCAGCCGTGCCGAGGGCTAACCGCTCCACCAGGCCGAGCTGAACCACCGCACGGGCCTACGCCCGCTGCACGCCCTGGCTGACCCACGCCCAACACCGAAGCGACGCGCCTGTGCAATCTGCGGGCAGCGCTTCGGCGCCGAGCTGGGCAAAGGAGCAACCATGCTCCGCGCTCAACTCACCGGCCGCGTCTGCCACCGCGTCAACGATGAGGCGTCGGCCAAGATGGCTCTCGGTGGTATCGCTGACTCCTCCGGTGGCTGGTCCCGCATCCGTACGCCGTACCTCTCCCTCGCCGACGCGGCGGCGATCTGCCGCGAGACGGCCGATCTCTCCCCTGACGTAACGGCCTTGGAACCGTTCCGGCCGCACGCCCTGGCCTCGCCCGTGACCGCACCGGTTCCGGCAGCCAAACCGCATCCGGCAACCGGCTGACCAACCCCCTTAGCGCTCGGGATGCGGCGAACAGCGCCAACTCCCTCCCTCGCCATTCTCGAAACCGGGAGGAGACGAACCGTGCGCGCGCTCCCCGTCCGCATCGAGGCCGTACTGATCCAAGCGGGCATCGCGGCAGCGTTGTCCTTTGCGCATCTGCATGACCTGGCCGTGGCGGCTGGGCCGGACGGCTGGAAAGCCTGGGTCTACCCGGTGAGCGTCGACCTGCTGTTGGTCGCCGCCTGGAAGCGGTTGCGCTCGGGGGAGTCCAAGGCGTCCGGGTGGTCCCGGTTCCTGATCGCGCTCGCTGCCAGCCTCGGGGCGAACGTCGCCACCGCCGGACTGCTCGACCTCGACCACGTTCCGGCCTGGCTCCGCGTCACCGTCGCCGGTTGGCCGGCGGTAGCTTCGCCGCGTGCCGCCGGACGCCCTGCTGGCCTACGTGGCGAAGCTCCGTCGTCCCACCGAAGCGGCGTGAGGGGCCGCCATGGGAGATCAGAAGCGGACCCGTCAACCGGCGCCTCGTCCATCTACTTCGGCAAGGACGGAAAGTGGCACGGCCGGGTGACGGTCGGTGTTCGCGATGACGGCAGGCCCGATCGTCGTCACATCGAGCGCAAGACGAAGGCTGAAGTGACCAAGGCCGTCCGGGACATGGGAGCGGGCCCGTGACGACAAGAAGCTCCGGAAGCCGGGCAAGGGCTGGACACTGCAGAGCTGGCTTGAACACTGGGTCGAGAACATCGCCAAGTACGTCTCCGAGAACACGTACGACGGGTACGAGGTCGGCACGTCACACTGCGGCTTCTGCTGCTCGAGGTTGAAGGCCCACCTCGCTCCGCCGTTGATCGCTGCGGCCCCCAGTGCCGCGAGGAAGATCAGGAGCTCTGTCGGGCCGGAAGCGTCAGCCGACGCGGCAGAGATCATGAACATGGCGCGCAGCATGCCAGGGCGCGAAGCGAATGTCATCAGTCGTCTAACTGAGACGGAAACTGAGACGGACAACGACGAAGGGCCCCACCGCGAACGATGGGGCCCTTCGACATCGTGCCCGGTGAGGCACTGGCGGAGGATACGAGATTCGAACTCGTGAGGGGTTGCCCCCAACACGCTTTCCAAGTGTGCGTCTGCCGGTCGGAGGGCTGTACGGGTTCGTTCACCTGCGTCCATGCGTGCCCGCTGCCCCGGGGTCCGACCTGCCCTAGTACTCATCTGGATGGGGCTGGACGCGTGCGAATGAGACCGGAAGTGAGACCACAGCCGGGACCGGCACGCTGGTGACTTCAACAGAAAGACGGCCCGGAGGAGCATGTTTCATGCTCTGAGCAGCTCGCTTAACCGCGCATGACTTCCGAGTGGATTGGAAGCCGGAACGGCGTGCCATCCTGACTGAATGATCCGCGAACCCGCCGAGACCGTCGTACGCGAGGACGGCTCGGTAGAGCTCCCTATGGGCATCCTTGTCGAGGCCGGCCTGGCCATCGGTGCCCGTCTTCTCGCTTACAGCGACGGGGACGGGCGGATCGTGCTGCGAAGGGAGGCTGACGCCGTCGATGACCTGCTTAGCGGACGTCCTCTTTGATCACTCGGGCGGAACGACCGCTCTTCGACTCCTCGAGCCCGAGTTGCACGAGCGACACCGCGTGCTCCACCGATGTGTGCTCCCAGACGCGCACGACGAACCACCTGTGTTCCACCAGGAGCCTGTCCGTCTCTGCGTCTCGACTCCTATTGCCCTCGATCTTCGCGACCCAGAACTCGTGATTCGTCAAAGGGATTGAGCGGTGGGTGGGGCAACCGTGCCAGTAGCAGCCGTCCACGAAGACCGCCACCCTGTACTTGGTGAAGATCACGTCCGCGGTTCTGCGGAGCGTGGGCACCGGTCTGGCCGAGACTTTGAAGCGCAACCCTGCTCGGTGGAGTGACGAGCGCAGTGCCAGTTCGGGCTTGGTGTCCCGGCCCCTGTTGGAACGCATCGAGGCTCTCGTGCCGGACGATGAAGCCCAGGAGTCTCCGGCGTCTTCCTTCGCTATAAGGCCCGCCTCTGCTGCCAGACGCCAGGCGGCACGAAGGTTCGCACCTCGGGTGGAGTGGCCGACCTCGCCAAGAAGATGCCGATGTCTTTGCCCGGCGATTGTCCATTGGAGCTTAGCGATGACACGCCCCGTTCTCCGAGCCGGGACCAGCACCACGGTGGCGAGGGCAGTCTCGCCGGCGTCACCCCCGACGATGCGCTTGGACGCCCCGCCAGCAGCCCGGTCCTGCTCGCGTGCACGTTCAGCCCTAGTCATCCCGACCCGTGGACGCCAAGCGCGGGCGAGCGGGCACTCGACGGGAGTACGCCGTCCCTTGGGATTGCTGGAAGCTCCGCCGACCGGGCGCGTATGTTCCACCCTCCGAGACTACAAGTCACACACCTGGACGGGGCCGTTTGGGTGATCGGGCTGGGCCGGCGCGGAACCCCACTAAGCGGTATCGTTGAAAATTGCCCTCTTGCCGGCCAGCTGGCTACAGTGCGCCAATGAGCCAACCACAGGCCGAAGTCGGCGTTTCCCGGAAGGCGGCCGTCGGCATTGCCGACGTTCCCCCGCTACGGACGATCGACCTCTTCGCGGGCTGTGGAGGGCTGACGCAGGGGTTCGTGGACGCCCGGCATGACGATCGTGCGGTGTACCGTCCTGTCGCCGCCGTTGAGCTCGACCAGGCCGCAGCTGCCACCTACGCGGTGAACTTCGGTAAGGCGTTCGGGGCGCACATCCATCAGGGGGACATTGCTCAGTGGGTCAATCGACCCGAGGAGATCCCGGAAGCCGACGTCGTGTTGGGAGGGCCGCCGTGCCAGGGATTCTCGCGACTCGGCAACCAGGACCCGAATGACGAGCGGAACCAACTTTGGCGCCACTATCTGAAAGTGGTCTCCACGGTTCGGCCCCTGGTCTTCGTCATGGAGAACGTTGACGCCTTCAGGAAGTCCCCGGAATTCCGACTTCTGATCAACGAGACTCGTGAGGGAGGCGCCCTCTCCGACTACATCGTCTTCGACGAACTCCTCAACGCCGCGGATCACGGAGTGCCTCAACGGCGGTTCCGCACGATCGCGGTCGGGATCCGCAGGGACCTTCGGGTGGGGCCGGGTTCGACCGATCGGATCGAGGATCTGACGGATCTGGAGCTGCAGGCCAGGCTGATCCCGAGCCCTTCAGGGGGATCCCAGCGGACCGTATGGCAGACGATCTCGGATCTCGTGCTCCAGAAGCTGTCCCCGGAGCTACCCGCTCGACGGAGCTCCGTGAACGGCCGGGAGATCGCCGGCCCCTTCTCCATGGACGAACTGCACCTGAGCCGAAACGGCATCAAGCCGCTTTCGATTCAGCGCTATCGCGCGATTCCTGAGGGGGGTAACCGGTTCGACATCCCTGATGAGCTCCTTGCCCCCTGTTGGAAGAAGCACAAGACCGGCTCGGCGGATGTCATGGGAAGGCTCTATCGCGACAGACCCTCGGTCACGATCCGTACGGAGTTCTTCAAGCCGGAGAAGGGTCGTTATCTCCACCCGTGGTTGCACCGTCCCATTACGCATCTGGAGGCGGCCCGGCTGCAGGGTTTCCCGGAGACCTTCGAGTGGTGCGGGAGCAGGAGCGAGATCGCGCGACAGATCGGCAACGCCGTCCCCGTCGGACTGGGCCGCGCCATCGCCGAACACCTGGCACCGCTGCTCCTCGCCCAGCGGAATCTCCAGACCACGCGTACCGCGGGGGTGCCCCGCGTTCGGCACTCGCGACGCAGAGTCTCCGCCGCAGCCTGACCGCAGGGGGCGCACGCCGTCCGCGCGCGCCGGGGAAAGCTCTTGTATAACCGCCCGGGTCAGCGGTGCGACCGGATATAAAGTTGTTCACTGGACAACGACGTCGGGGCGTTCCTTCTCCACGGGAGGGTGAGGAACGGTGGTGACCCCGGCTCATCCGACGTCCGCGGCCACACCGGGCGGCGGCACCGACGCCCTCCGTACGGCGACCGGGCCGTCTGCCCCTACGCCCGCGTGACGCCGGATCCGAGGGGTGGGGACTTGAACGAGTTCGACAGTCAGTACGAGGCGTTCAAACGCCTCATCAAGATGCATACGCCGGAACAGGCTTTGGCGACGATCAAGCTGTTCGGCATGAGAGACGAGCTCGCCAAGCGCATCGCGGAACGTCATCAGCAGGAGACCATCGCCATCCGCGAGAAGCGTGAACCGGGATCCGTCGTCCGGAACAACCGCGAGACCTGGTACGTCGGTCCCCAGGAGGACGACAGGTGCTGGCCCGCCCTGAGAGGCCTGCTGGCGAAACAGTCGTGGAACGCCGACAGCCTGCGCGCCCTCGACTCCGCGTCCACGAAGGTCGTCTCCATGCTCGACCACCCGCTGGAGAGCGCCTTCTCGACCAGAGGCCTGGTCGTCGGGTACGTGCAGTCGGGCAAGACCAGCAACTTCACCGCACTGATCGCGAAGGCGGCCGACGCCGGGTACAAATTCTTCATCGTCCTCGCCGGCGTCCACAACGGTCTACGGTTGCAGACCCAGCTTCGCCTGGAGCGGCAGCTCGTGGAGCCGGTGCTGGACCAGTGGCACACGCTCACCGGACGTGTCGGGGACTTCGAGCCCCCCGCGGGCAACCCGGCCGCGTTCTTCGGTGACAAGAGTCAGCAGCACGTGCTCTGCGTTATCAAGAAAAACGTGCCGAGGCTGCGGAAGCTCAAGGCGTGGCTGGAGAAGGCACCCGACTACCTGCGTAATTGCCCGACGCTGATCATCGACGACGAGGCCGACCAGGCGAGCGTCGCCTCGCGCAGCACCAATCCGCTGATCCGGGAGATCATCAATCTATTCCCCCGCGGAGGCTACGTCGGTTACACCGCCACGCCTTTCGCCAACCTGCTGATCGACCCCGCCGCGAAGGATCTTTATCCCGAGGATTTCGTCGTCAACCTGCCCAAGCCGCGGGGACATTTCGGGACCGAGGTCCTCTTCGGTCGTGAAGTGTTGGATGGTGAGGATCCGCAGGACGTGCCGGACGGATACGACATGATCCGCACAGTTCCCTACGAAGAGGTGCCCCTGGTCCGGCCAGGACGGGACGAGATCGAGGGCTTCGTGCCCGAGATCGACGGTGCCCTGAGGACGGCGGTGCTGTACTTCTGGCTTGTAACTGCCGCCCGACGGGTGCGCGGCACCGGGGTACCCCACTCCACGATGCTGATCCACACCAGTGTCAGCACCCTGGTTCACGAGAGCTTCAAGGGGCCCCTGGAGGCGGTCCGTAAGCACACGGCCGGACAGCTGGAGGTGGCCGACTCCCACCTGCTCCGCGAACTGAAGGAACTGTGGGACGCGGAGACCGCCCGTGTCCCCGGTAATGAGCCCGACCTCGGGGAGACACCCGTCTCCTTCGACGCCCTTCGACCGCTGCTTACAGCCGTGGTGGACGACTGCCGCATCATTATGGACAACTCCAGAAGCGTGGAGCGACTGGACTATGAGGCGGGCTCGGTCGTCGCCATCGCCGTGGGTGGCAACACCCTGTCACGTGGCCTGACGCTCGAAGGACTCGCCGTCAGCTACTTCGTGCGGGGCGCCTCGACGTACGACTCGTTGCTGCAGATGGGCCGCTGGTTCGGGTTCCGTGACGGTTACGCGGACTTGCCGCGCATCTGGATGACGGACGCGATGCGCGACTGGTTCCGACACATCGCCACGGTCGAGTCGGAGATGCGCCGCGATATCGACGTGTACATGGTCGAGGACAAGACGCCCAGGTCCTTCGCCGTCCGCCTCCGCGCCCACCCCTCGCTCCGTATCACCGCCGCCGGCAAGATGCGCGACGCGGTGAAGGCCAGCGCGGCCTACGGAGGGCAGCGGGTGCAGACCCGCTATTTCCGCACGCGGAATGCCGAGTGGTTGAGGGCTAACAGGAAGGCCGCCCACGATCTCGTCGACCGCTCACTGCGTCTGGCGGGAGCCCGACACGAAGACAGGGGCGCTCAGGGCCGTCATGTTCTCCGAGGTGTCCCCTACGACCTCGTCGTGGATTTCCTCCGCGAATACAGCTTCCACGGCAAGTCCTTGGAGTGCGACGCGGATCTGTTGCGCGACTACGTCGAGCGCCGGGTGCGTTCCGGGGCTGGCGGCGCACTCAAGCGCTGGAACGTGGCCATCATCGGCAATCCACTTAGCAACGACCCGGACAAGCGGTACGAGTTCGCCCCTGGGATCGCCGTCGACCGCGTCATCCGGGCCAAGCTCGAGGAAAGCGGAAGTGACGCCGCAGACATCAAGACCCTCATGAGCCGTCGCGATGCTGGGGTAGACCTCGACCTCGGCATGCTGCCGGAGATCACCGAAGCGGCGCTCAAGAAGGCCCGGCGCGAGCAGATGCCGGACACCGCGCTATTGACCCTCTACCCAATCGACGCGCTCTCGCCCTCGCCGACGGACCGTGCGCGCCGTGCCCCGCTCGACGCCGTCGACGACGTTATCGGCGTTGGCCTGGTCTTCCCGCAGCCTCCCGGGGACGACGACGAGGTTGAGTACTACAGCGCCGACCTGTCCGGCGTGGTGGACGACGAAGAAGAGGACCTGTCGATGCTCTTCGAGGAGGACGACAGTTGAGCGGGGGAGCAGATCTGCGGCGAGTACTGGAACGACATTGGGCCCAGCTGGATCTGACGCCACTCGGTGCTGAAGCAGCGCTCAGGACCTCCAAGCTTCCCGTAGTCACCGATCACGGGGCAGTCTCCGCAGCGACCGACGGCAACTCGTTGCGCCACCTGCTCATTCCTCTGCAAGGGCGTCGCCGGATCCCCACTGGTCGGATCGGTGGGACGCTGCACATCACCGAACGGGCGTTGCAGGACGACGACACCTACGGCCGTTTTGCGGACGTCGTGTGCACACGGAGGGACCTGGACGACGTCTTCACGGGTCTGTGCGCCGACGTCCTCGTGGCCCTGGAGGCGGACGGACGTCGCCCCTACCGCACGACGTTGGCGGTGGTGAACCGGTGGCGGCAGCTTTTCAGCGGTGTGCCCCGGGTGCTCACCGAGGCCCAGGAGGTTGGTCTAGCTGGTGAGCTGCTGGTCCTGCTCCGCCTGCTACACGAAGACCCGGGCGCCGTACGGTTCTGGTCCGGGCCCGAGGGCGGACGCCACGACTTTTCCGACGGCCTCCACGCCATCGAGGTCAAGAGCACCAACACGACGTCCGAACGCAGGACGTTCGAGGTTCACGGACTCGACCAACTGGAGGTGCCGGACAGCGGGCGCCTGGTGTTGGCCTGGCAGCGGTTCGAGCGGAGCCCGCGGGGTCGTACCGTCGGCGAACTCGTCGCGGAGGCGGCACGGCTGTGCGACGACGAGTCGGAGCTGTGGCTCCGACTGGCGCACGTCGGGTACCAACGCGCGCTGATGGGCGACGAAGGGGCGTTGCGCCTGTCACCCGTCGAAGGACGTTGGTATGAGGTCGACGAGGTCTTTCCCCGCCTCACCACAGCGTCATTGAGGGGTCCGGTGTCCGACGGGCTCCTCGACGTCCGCTACACCGTCGACTTGGCGGGCGTTCACTCGCCTGAGCTTGGTGATCCGGCCGTCGACGCGTTCCTGGACGAAGTGGGGAGGACATCATGACCGCGAAATCCCCGCGCTGGTTGTCCGAGCCCTACGCCCCCGGCGGTGGAGGGACGGCCGAGGGCGCCCTGAAGAACCTCGACGGCACCGAACTCGACCCGCTGACTCTCCTCGTGAGGGAGTCGGCACAGAACAGTTGGGACGCCCGGGCCGGGGACGGGCCCGTCGACTACCGGGTGGAACTGCGCACGCTGGGGCCTGGTGAGGCACCGGTGTGGCGCGACCTCCTCACCGCTGGCGCACCTCCGTTGCGACATCTCAAGCTCCGGGCCTCGCTAGCACGCCCCTCTCTACGCGTCCTGACCGTGACCGACACCGGCACAAGGGGACTAGGAGGACCCACCCGGGCCGACGTCGCCATCCCCGGCCAGTCCGACTTCGCATCGTTCGTCCGCAAGACCGGCAGCTCGAGCAAGGTCAACGGTCGTGGTGGCACCTACGGCTTTGGAAAGGCGGTGTTCCATCTCCTCTCCGCATCTCACACGGTGCTCGTACACACCCGCTGTCGGATAGACGACCGGTTGGAGACCCGGCTCATCGGGTGGGCGGTGCACGAGAGCTACACAGTGGATGTCGATGACGGGACCAAGACCTTCACCGGCCGGCACTACTGGGGGACCGTCCACGACGGTTATGTCGAACCGCTTGTAGGGCAGGAGGCCGACGAGGTCGCCGGAAGTCTGGGCCTCGACTGCCTTCCCGACGGCCAGACCGGGACCACCGTCGCGATCCTCGATCCTGTGTTCGGAGAACGCGACGACGCTGAGGCCATGCGTTGGATGGTCGACGCCATGGTGTGGAACCTTTGGCCGAAGATGCTTCCCGAGGGGGGTGACGCGCCTATGCGCTTCTCCGCCCGCCACGAGGGGCGACCTGTGCCGGTCCCCAGGCCGTCGGAGGTGCCTTACCTGCGCCCCTTCGTCTGGGCCTACGACGACATGGATCGTCTGGTGGAGCACAAGTCTCTGGGGCGTGTTCTCGGCCGCCTCGGCACGCGGAAGTTCCTCTCGCCTCCCGGAAGGCCCCCGCGGGTCGCTCAAGAGGCGGGGATCGGCGAGCGCCTCCATCACACGTGCCTCATGCGACCGGTCGATCTGGTGGTGAGGTATCTCGAAGGTCCCCCCTTCTTCGAGGAGAACGGGGGCTACGCGGCGGTCTTCCGTGCTGACGCGGACATGGACCGGGTCTTCGCCGCGGCGGAGCCCGCGTCACACGACGCTTGGTTGGTGGAGAAACTCAGCGGGGACGACCACCGCCTGGCCAAGCACGCTCTCCGCAAGATCAACGACGCGATGAAGGAGGCTTCCGGGCCTGCCCCGGTATCCAACGAGGCGGGCGAAGGCGTCTCCCTTGCGGGGATGAGCCGCCTCATGGCGGGACTCATGGCGGGTACGGCGGGAGAGGGCGCGGAGGCCGTCTTCACCGGGGGTACGACCTCCCCCGGAGGCATCGCGGGCTCGGGACGGGGCTCCGGGGGATCGGCCGAGCCCGGCGGGATCCCGGGGCCCAGAGGAGGACCGGGCGGGTCTTCCGGACGCCGGCGGATTCTGTACGACGGGGACCCCGAACATGATGTCGTCGACGGTGAATCCGTCCTCGTCCAACGCTTCATCCTGCCCGACGAGGGTCCCTGCGTCGTGCACGGTCGCCCCGCCGTCGCATTGGGCGACGGCCGTGGCATCGAGGCGGAGCCCCCTATTGGGGCCTCGATTCCCACGGTTCTGGGATGGCGTGCGGGGGATGGGCCCCTGATGTCCGGGTCTTCGTTGCGCACTAAGGGCGGTGACGGCACGGTCTGGTCCCTGATCGTCAGGCCGGCTCCCGACACCATGACCGAACTGGCGGTCGTGGCGGAGGTAGGGGGCGACGGCCTGTGAACCGTCGTGCCTATCCTTACCGGAGAGCGGCTGCCGGAGCGGTCACGATGGCCGAGTGGTCGCTTAAGAGCGAAGACGGAGAAGCCGTACCGCTGCCCGCCTTTATACCCGACTGGGACTTTCAGAGAGACCTGTCCCTGGAGACCGTGGTGGGCGTCGACCTCGACGCGGTCAGGGCGTCGGCCGCACTTCCGGACGAGGCCGAACTCGCCCTCTCGGCGATCTGGAGCTCCACCGGCAGCGGCCTTAAACGACTTGCCGACCGCGTTCCGTTGAACGGCGGAGGCACCCGCTCGGCACAGCTTTCGTTCACGGTGGCCGGACGCGACAGCGGCGGCGTGCTGTCCGTCGAGACCCAGCTGGTCCTCGCGAAGGCCTTGGACAACCCGAATCCCGCTGGCCCACGTCGCGCGGGATCCGTGCTGTGGCGTCATGAGGCCCGGGTGCGGTTGCAAGGTGACGCGTCGCAGTTCCCAATGGCCGTGGTCGACTTCAAGAGCGCTGGCTATCCGGAGAACGCTCCCTGGTACCTCGACATTGGCCCGAACCTGGAGGCGGCGACGATGGGCGCCGTCGTGCTCCTCGTGAACAGCGGTACGCCAACCGTGCTAAACGCACTTCGTCGGGCCGACAAAGCGTCGTACGCGGAACGGCTCATCCAATCCGCCGTGCGACAGGACGTCGTCCGCCTGATGGTCGAGAGGGCCGTAACGGATGAGGAGCTGACCGACGATTTGCGGTTCGAGCCGGACACACTCGGCCACACGCTGCTCGGCCTCCTCCGGACCTTCCTGCCCGGGACGTCCCTCACCTCCCTACGCATGACACGTCGGACCGACCCCGCGCTCTTCTCCGCGAAGATCCAACACGCCGTCGGCCTATTCTCCAAGGAGACGTGATGGCCTACCTGTATCCACGCCTTCTGCCCAAAGCCGCGTCCGGGCTCCGGGAGGAGTACCTGAACCGATCTGTTGAGCACCTGCGCGAACGCGCTGGCCTCTCGCACCCCGCCATGTTCTATGCAGCCACCGGAGGCGCGCGTCTTCCCGAGCAAAGGCTCGACGCTCTACGCGAGGCGGTGCTCGCATGCGCCACCGACCGGGGTTACCCCACCAAACCCGGCAGGAAGCAGGCGGCGAGTTTCGACATCGAGGCGGCGACGATCCTCGGCCGAGACTCGGACATCATCCCGGCGGAGGCGGTCGCGGGTGACCTGTGGGCCTTCCTCTCCCTCGTCGTGCTGCCGGATGTGGCGGCGTGGAGGTTCCCGGACCGACACCGCGACCGGGTGCTGGGAACCGACGTCACGCGTCACGTCTTCGGCCGGCTGTGGTGGCGAGCGCACCTTCTATACGACGACGAAGGCGGGAGGGAGGACCTCTACGCATCACTGTCCGTCTTCGGCGAGGCCGCCTTCGACCAGATATACGCACGCCGCACCTCGATCGGTGGGAGTCCGCATCTGGTGCGGGCGATCGTCAGAGTCTGGCAGGAGCTCGACGTCCCACCTGATGTGGAGAGGGCGCTGCTTCGTGACTTCCTCAAGCGAGTGCTCAGACTCAACGCCTTCATGTCCTTCGATTCACTGCTGGCGGAAGTGCTCGACGAAGAGCTTGGAGTTCTGTTTCGGGAGTCGTTCGCTGCGACGGCGGGGGCAAGCTCGCCCGTGTGACGATAACCCTGTGTGCCGTTGGTCTGGGTTGCTTCGACATGTGTTCGGCAGAGGGGCGCCATCAAAGGGAATGCCCCACGTCGGCAACGGATCCCGCTGTGTAACCTCCTCCTCATCGGGTCGTCATGGAGCCCTGTTGGGCTGGGGGAGTCTCAGCCCGGCGGTGGTGCGATGGTCGCCGACCGCTTTCGTCCGGCTCCGGTTCGTTGCTGGTGGTGTCAGTTGTTGATGTCAGGCATCAACGGGGGCTTGGCAGACCCCTGCCGCTCGACTTGCTGGACAATGCGGCTGGCCAGGTCCATGAAGTTCGTGATCGATGGGGCTTCAACGATCAGCAATCTGTCCGCTCGCTCGCTGCCGTCTGCGAAGCCGCACCCGCTTTGGTGTACCAGCGGAGTGAGCCAATGGACGGTGGGACGCTCGGCAGCGAAGAAGATCACTGGCCAGTCTGCCCATGAGTGATCGGAGTAGTGGCTACGGCAACTCGCTGCGGTGAAGCACCCGACAGACGTCAGGGCGTACGACAGTCCTGCCACGCCGATTTCGAGAGCGTCAAGAGGCGATCCGTCTTCGGCGTTTTCGCCCACAACTTGGACGAGCTCGCTATCGGGGTGCTGTGCAGCGTATCCAGCTGGCAGGTAGTCGAGCTCCCCCGCCTCCACTGCCTTGGCCATGGCCTCGAATTCAGCATGAGTGCGGCTTGCCTGATCTACGAGGGCGACAAGGCGCCATTCCTCTTCGATCATGCCGACTGCTTCTTCGCGGCTCACCTCCCCGATCGCCCAGACGTCGCGGAAGTAGCCGTAGCCCTCTTCGCCTACATCCTCCTCCTCGGGCAAGCCCATAGCCAGGTTCGCCGGAAACCTGGGGTCGATGTCGATGTCGATGTCAACGGTGGGGATCACGGGCAGCTCCTACTTGGTTGGGCAGCAAGAAAGAACAGACCGTACTTTCCCCTCCTGAGCACTGGCAGAACAGCCCATCGCCCCCTTCTAACTCGTCACCGTTCCCATGGCGACGATGGTGCGCACCGGGCTCCCATAGGGCGTCGTGGCGCAGATGACCACGCGGCTGGCGGAACGGCTTTGGGCTGGAGCTGCTTTGGCGCGAGTGATCATGGCCCCTTACGCTCGCCAGCGGATCGGGCAGGCTTTGGTCCTGCCCGCAATAGCCCGATCTGGGGCCATGATCTTCGAGGCTCGCGCCAAAGTGGCTGCCTAAAGCCGTGGAGCCGGCCGCCCAGCCACAGCGGGTCTCTCTCCTCCGCCCGCATGCACGCAGCGCGCCGCCGGGCGCGGCCAGCCGGGGCGGAGACAGGAGGCAGGCCGCGCCGCAGAGGCGGCGCGCGCCCGCGCCATGCGCGGGCCTTGAACCCGTAGAGAAGGTTTCTACTCACTCCACGAACCGGCGCTGCCGGAGCGTTCAGAGCTGCAAAAGGGCTGCGGTCGCGTCGTCGTGACGCTTGCTCCGGGGCCACCGCTTGGCGTCAGGGTCCGTCCTCTCCATGGCGCGGGTGCGGTCGATGAGCCCTCGGGGACCTTCGGTTTCGAGGTGGGCCAGGGCCTCGGGCCACGTCATGGAGCGGAAGTCGTCCACCGGCCTGGCTGCGCCGTCTGTGAGGAGTGCTGCGGCTCTGACTTCGGCGACTGGGGCCGAGCCTGCAAGAGATTCGTCGGCCGCCTTGGGATCGGTGGCCGCCACCCAATAGCCATGGGCTGTGTTCATGACGGAGCGCTGGGCGTGCGCGAGTGTGCGGCGCCTGTCCGCTGACCGCATCCCTTGCAGCTCCGCTGCCATGGCTTCTCGTTGGCGCTTCGTCACCTCGGACACTCGGTGATCCGAGATCGCCCGCAGACCGGCTGCGTCGTTGATGAGAATCGTTGAGTCACCGAGGACGAGCCACTCGAACGACGCTTCGCGGGCTCGTGCCAGAACCACAGTGGCGGATGGTGTCATCGGATTATTGAGATCGCACACGCTGCTGTGGAGTTGAGTGACGTGGTGGATCGCGTCTGCCAAGCATTCAGTCAGGCTGGCTCGTTGCTCGGCCGCGCGAGTGTGCAGATCAGTTCCGAGGCGCCGAACGAACCAGGGCACGCCGTGGACGCACCCCGTGTCGAGGGTCTCGGGTATGCCGGCGCCGTCGAGCAAGACTACGACGTTCGGACTCGCTGCAACGAAGTCCTCGTTCTCCCGTCCTGGACTGGGGTCAGTGGCAAAGGAAACCCGCATGTCAAGCTGCCTCATGCCGAAGGACGTCGCTCACGGGCCGGGCGCTCGTGATCCGCTTCGTCTCGGGCTCGTAGTCACAGCCCACGACCATGGAGAAGGGTTCGCTACCGATCTCAGCGTAGAGCTCTCCGACGTGGCCTGACAGGTAGTGCGCCACCCCCAACGACCCGACGGCGTGCACGCCTGCGATAAGCAGGAACATCCCCTCCCCGTCTGGTCGCGGCAGGCGTCCGAGATAGGCCACGTCGCTGGATTGCGGATCACCCGGCTCATCGGAGGGTGAGGTGTAGGTCCGCCCGCTTTCGCGTTCAATCAGGGCCCATCGGCCATCGCTCAACGTTTCGAAGGCCAAGCGAGGATCGCCCTGCAACGCTGCGGCAGTGATCGCAGAGGTCTTCGGACCACACACGACCACTAGCCCCTCTCGGTCGAGATCGATGGCTCCTGACGTGGGGATGTACTCAAGCTCGCCGTCGAGTTGCAGTCGGTGGGCAAGGTTGATCAGCTGTTGCCCCGTGGCGCTGTCCTCAAGTGCCACGAACTCTCGCTCGCCATCACGCTGCGGCACAGCCACGTGGATCCGATCCAAGCCCAGGAAAGCTCGCTCGGTTGGCGGACCTGCGTCCTTGAGCTGCGCGACGCGCGCGCGACTGACTCCCATGAGCTTGGCTACGTCTGCCATAGATAGGCCGCTCTGACGCAGCCACGCGATGCTTTCCTTCCGCATCCGCGAGGTCTCCATGACGGCGGCCTGTAGCTCTTCCATCAGCTCAACCGCGGCTTTGACTCGCAGACTGTGGTCCCTGATGGCTGCGACACGTCGGACTTCATCGATCACGGTCCGACGCCTCCGATCTGCGGTAGGCGGTGGCTTTCACAGCCCAATGATAAGGGGGGCTTGACACTCGCGCTAGGCGGGTGCATCTTTGTGGTAACCCCCCCTTAGCAGCCGCTGAGAGGGGTCCTGGGTGGTAACCCCCCCTTACCGCAAGGAGTCGGCTCCATGGCTAGCTTCAAGATCGACCTTTCGACCGCGGTGGTGTTCGTAGCGGTTGAGCCGAAGCTGAAGGTGATCAACAAGGAGACGGGTGAGGTCGCCGTCGACCGTGAGACCAAGGCGAAGATGATGACGGTCGGCCTGACCATCGCGGATGACGGTGAGGCGAACCTGTACAACGTGTCGATCCCGGAGACGGGGATCCCGGCCGGTGTGAAGCTGGGGCTGCCGGTCAAGGTCGTCGGCCTCAAGGCCCGGGACTGGGAGAACACCTTCGGCGGGGAGAAGCGGTTCGGCATCGCCTTCCGCGCGGTCGCTCTGGTTACCCCGTCCGGCGCGGAGGACTGACCGGGATGTCCAGCGAGCTGTTAGCAGCCCTGCTGCTCGTCCTGGCAGCCGTCGCGCTGGTGCTGCGGTGGCAGCGTCCGGCCTGGTACTGGATGACCTTCGGGGTCGTCTTCGCGATGATCCGGGTGACCGTCCGGTACGCCTCGGTCATGGACGCCTGCGGGCTGACCGTTCCGCCGTCCCGGCTGCGGCTGACCCTGGCCCGGATGGCCAACCGGCCGGCGCCGGAGTCCCGTCCACCGCGGGTCCTGCGGCTGCGACCGACCCGTACGGGCCTGGTGCTGCGGCTGAAGCTGCGGCCCGGTCAGGACGCGTTCGACTTCGCGGCCTCCACGGACCGGCTGCGGCACTCGTTCTCGATGCAGGGCATCATCTCCCGCGAGATCAAGTCAGGCGTGGTCGAGCTACGGATGACCGGCTACGACGTCCTCAAGCGCGTGCAGATGCCCGCCAAGATCGAGCGAAAGGGCCTGCGGATACCCGTCGCCCTGCGCGAGGACGGGGAGGTCCACTACCGGGACTACGAGGAGGTGCCACACGCGCTGAACCTGGGCGCCACCAAGTCCGGCAAGTCCGTCTATCAACGGCACTTGGTCAAGGAACTCGCCCCACGCCACGTCGCCCTCGCCGGAATCGACTGCAAGCAAGGCGTCGAACTCGCTCCGCTGGCACGCCGGTTCACCGCCTTGGCCGACAACCCCGACAAAGCGGCTGACCTGCTGGAAGCCCTCGTGGCCCGGATGGGTGCGATCTACCAGGTGATCCGGCGGGAACAGCGGATCAGCGCGGACACGCCGGATGCGGAGATCACCGCCGACATCTGGGGCCTGCCCGCGGAGTCGCGGCCGGTGCCGATCGTGCTGGTCGTGGATGAGGTGGCGGAGCTGGCGCTGTTCGCCAACCCGGCAGAGAAAAAACGCCGCGAGCGGATCATCACTGCCCTGGTCCGCCTTGTTCAGCTCGGCCGCGCGGCAGGCATCTATGTGGAGATCTGCGGGCAGCGCTTCGGCGCCGAACTCGGCGACGGGATCACCATGCTCCGGGCCCAGCTGACCGGCCGCGTCTCACACCGGGTCAACGATGAAGCCTCCGCCAAGATGGCGTTCGGCGACATATCCCCGGACGCGGTACTAGCCACCACACAGATCCCCACCGAACGGCCCGGCATGGCCATTGCCGGTGACTCCTCGGGCGGCTGGATCCGCATCCGCACCCCCTTCACCTCGATGCGCCAGGCCGTGTCCGCCTGCAACGCGCACGCGCACCGCACCCCGGAGATCGCGGAGCTGGCGCCGTTTCGTCCGGTGCTGCCGGACCTCGCGTCGGTCGAGATCCCGACCCTCGCCGCAGCACCCACCACCGCCTGAACCACCCCGCCCGTCGGTCGGCGCGACCGTCTCGCGCCAGGTCTCTACCCCTGCCATGCCCGAAGGAGGAGCCATGACGGCACGGAAGAGCACCAGCCGCAGGGCCGCGAAGCCCAAGCCCTGTCCCGACTGCAAGACCGGTCAGGTCTCGGAGTCCTTCCAGGTCGGCGGCCGCCACAAGCACCAGAGCACCGACCGGCAGGAAGCCCTCTGCCTGACTTGCTTCGGCACCGGCCAGGCCCCGAACGACTGAACACCCGCCGCGACCGGGCGGCAAGACCTCGTGAGCCCCGCCCGGCCCGGCCCCAACCCCAGAGGAGGTGAAGACCGTGACCCGCTCGATCCGCCCGGATGCCGTGCTGGTGCAAGCCGTGATCGCCGGAGCGCTGTCCTTCGCCCACCTGCACGACCTCGCTGCCGCTGCCGGACAGGACGGCTGGAAAGCCTGGGCCTACCCGGTCTCCGTCGACCTGCTGCTCGTCGCGGCCTGGCGACGCCTGCGCATCTTGCGGGCCCAGGGTGAGCCCGCCTGTGCCGCGTGGACCTGGTTCGCCGTCGCCCTGGCCGCCTCCCTGGGCGCCAACGTCGCCACCGCGGGACTTCTCGACCTGAGCGACGTGCCTGACTGGCTGCGCATCCTGGTCGCCGGCTGGCCCGCCCTGGCGTTCCTCGGCGGCACCCTCCTCGTCCACTCACCGACCAGTGAAGCCACTGGTGCCATCGACCCTGCACCGCTGCACGTGGTCGAGCCGGTGACTGCGCCAGCCGAACCGGACCCCGCGCCTGAGCCGGAAGCGGTCGAGGCCGCAGAGCTTGTTCCCGCCCTCCCTGCCTCACCGCCGCCCGCCGATGTACCACCCGCCCTCGTGGACCACGCCCGCAAGGTCGCCGAAGCCCATCGCTCGGCAACCGGCACACCAATCGATGCCGCCACCCTGCGCGACCGCCTCGGCCTGCCCGGCCCGATGGCCGACCAGCTCGCCGTCCACCTCGCCTAACGGAGGTTCTTCATGACTTCGATCAGCTTCCACCTGGCCGAGAAGCCGTTCGTGCTGTGCCACGACTACGGCACGGAGCGCACTCCGATCCTCGCCGTCCAGGACACGCACGCATCGCTGACGCTCTGCGCTGACGACGACCTCTCCCCGGCCGAGCAGCTCAAGTTCGCGCGAGATCTCTTGGCCGCCGTCACCGCGTACGTCGCCGCTGTCGAGAAGTACGCCGCCCCGCTCACCTGCCACGAAGGGACAACGCGCCATGCGTGCCCGTGACTTCTTCTACTCCGTGATGCGGATCGGCCCGGTGCAGATCGGCACCCACCGCGACCGCAACGGACGCACCAAGCACGCCGCCGTCTGCTCGCGCGACGACTGCGGCTGGTCCGCCGACTACACCACCCGCTCCGCCGCTCAGCTCGCCGCCCGCACCCACCGCTGCCGCGGCAACTGACCTATCCGGAAAGACCTGCCGTGAACGTCGAACTGCCGCTGATCGTCCTGGTCGCCATCTTCGGCTACTTCGGGATCCGCCTCATGCGTCCGCCGACCTGGCTGATCGTCGTGCTCCTCCTAGGCGGCTTCCTCCTCGCCGACACCTTCCTCGCCCCCGCCATCGAATCCGGCACCAAGACCGGCGTCGACGTCGTCAACGGCACCACCAAGTAACCAGCCCCGAAGGGAGATCCATCATGCTCCGACCCCGTGTCCCGACCATGCCGACTCCGACCGGCATCGTCACCCCGCTCATCCACCCGGCCCCGGCCGAGCAGCACCACACCGACTGCGCCTGTCAGCACACCACCCCGGCCCTGGCCCCGACGTCGGCTCCTGCGGTCCGGTTGACCCCGACCGGCCTGCTCGCCGTCGTCGGCGGTGGCGCCGCGGTCGTTCTCGTCATCGGTGCGGTCCTGGTCTCGCTGCTGCTCGCGGTCGCCATCACCGCCGTCTCGGTCGCGGTCTGCGCCGTCGTCTTGCGCTCGCTCGCCAACGGCCAGACGCGACAGCGCTGACCGGCCCTCCGGGCGGCCTCTACCGCCAAGTATCCGCCGCCCGGACGGCTAGGGCCCCTATCCGATCCATCAACCGGAAGGAAGCAACATCATGCCCCAGCACCACCCTGCCCTGGCCCGCGTCTGCCCGGACTGCGACGGCTTTGCCTCCGTTGCCATCACCCTCGGCGGCCGCACTCCCGCCGGGCACCTGCGGACCGTCACCGCCCACTGCCGCGCCTGCCACGGCACCGGCACCATCCCCGCCCTGCGCACCCTCGCCGCCGCTGCCGCCGCTGCCGTCTTCGGCCGCCGCTGACCATCCGCCGGGACACCATGCCGGCCGAACCTTCCCGGCGCCCCGGCCAACCCCCGTTGAGAGGAGGAACCCACCTTGACCAAGACCACCGCACCGCCGCCGGTAGGTGATCTCGCCTTCCTCGCCTCGCTGGGCACTATGCCCGGTCTGGTCCGACAGCTCCGCGGCCTGGGCGGCTGCACGACTCCGATCCGCCTCGACGGCCACCGCACCGACATCGACGCGGCGACCGGTGAGATCGTCGGCGAACTGAACGCCTCCGATCTGCCCGCCGGGAATCTGCTGGTGCGGTGTAACAACCGCCGCGCCACCCGCTGCCCGGCCTGCGCCGAGACCTACCGCCGTGACACGTACCAGCTGATCACCGCCGGACTGCGGGGCGGCAAGGGCGCCCCGGAGGCAGTCGCCACCCACCCGCGGGTGTTCGCCACTTTCACCGCTCCAGGCTTCGGCCCCGTCCACAACCAGCCCGCTACCGGCCGCTGCCGCTGCGGTGCTCAGCACCCCAACGACGCACCCGAGTTAGGCACCCCGCTCGACCCCGACACCTACGACTACGAAGGGGCCGTGCTGTGGAACGCGCATGCCTCGAAGATCTGGGCCCGCTTCTCGATCTACCTGCGTCGGGAGGTCGCTAAGCGCGCCGGGATCACCCAACGGGACTTCGCCGACCACGCCCGCGTGTCGTTCGCCAAGGTCGCCGAGTACCAGCGGCGCGGCGCGATCCACTTCCACGCCGTCATCCGCCTCGACGGCCCGGACGGTGGCGACACCCCGCCCCCTGCCTGGGCGACGGCCGAACTCCTCGCCGAGGCCATTCACGCCGCCGCCACCGCGGCCGACGTGCCCGGCCCGGTCGTCAACGGCCGCGTCCATACCTTCGCTTTCGGCCGCCAGCTCGATATCCGCACCATCCGATCCGCCGACTTCGACGGCGGCACCGAACTGACCGAACGGGCCGTGGCCGCCTACATCGCCAAGTACGCCACCAAGGGCGCCGAGACCGCTACCGGCGCGCTCGACCGGCCGATCAAGTTCCTCGCCGAACTCGGGCGCATGACCATCCCCGAACACGCACGCCGCATGATCCGCACCGCCTGGACTCTCGGCGCCCGAAAAGACCTCGAAGACCTACGCCTCCGCGCCTGGGCCCACATGCTGGGCTTCCGCGGCCACTTCTCCACCAAAACCCGCCGCTACTCCACCACCCTCGGCGCCCTCCGCACCGCCCGCGCCGAATGGCGACGCCTCCAAGTCGCCATCGCACGTGGCGACCACACCCACGCGCCGGCCGACCCGGACAGTGACGACACCACCCTCGTCCTCGCCCACTGGAGCTTCGCCGGAACCGGCCTCACGCGCGGAGAGGAATGGTTAGCCGCAGCACTCGCACCCGACACCACGGAAGGAGAAGCGACCGCATGAGCACGACCATGATCCGGCGCAAGTGGTCGTGTGAGGCACTCGCCGCTGGAGGGAGCAGACCATGGGTGACCGTTTGCCAACCGTGCCAGGTACGGACTGCCCAGTGTGCCGCCAGGACTGTGCCGACCGCGCCACTTGCTCGGCCGCCCTCGCCGCCGGGGAATGGACCGCTTGCCTGGAATGCGGCGGCGAAGGCCGCCACTCGACCGAACCGCGTTACCCGTGCCCTGTGTGTGGCGGTTCCACGCTCGTGGCCACACGTGACGTTTTGTCCCTGCTCGGCCTCGACCTCTGGGAGGAAAAGTGACCTCAGCCACCGCCACAGTGGCCCCCGTGGCCTCGGACCCGACGCTCCTGCTCCTTTCTGTCGAGGAAGCCGCCCGCCGTCTCGGCATCGGCCGGACCACGTGCTTCGGCCTCATAGCCTCGGGCGAACTTGAGTCGGTCAAGGTAGGAAGCCTGCGGCGCATTCCCGCCGATGCCCTGGCCGCATACATCGCCCATCTCCGCGCCCCTTCCGTCTCCGCGGTCGGTGATGCGTGATGGCGAAGGGGAGCCGAGAGCCGAACGGTGCGGCCTCGATTTACAAGGGCGCCGATGGCCGATGGCACGGCCGTGTCACCGTCGGTGTCCGCCCGGATGGCAAGCCGGACCGGCGTCATGTCGGCCGCAAAACCAAGGCTGAAGTCGTCAAGGCAGTCCGGGAGATCGAGCGAAAGCGCGATGCAGGGAACCTCAGCAAGCCGGGCGAGACATGGACGCTCGGGAGGTGGCTAGAGCACTGGGTGCATGGGATCGCCAAGAAGTACGTCTCTGAGAACACGTACGACGGTTACGAGGTTGACGTACGTGTGCACCTGGTGCCGGGCATCGGGTCTCACCGGCTCGACCGCCTGGAACCAGAGCACCTGGAGGCGTTCTACGCCAAGATGCAACGCGAGGGCAGCAAGGCCGGGACCGCGCATCATGTGCACCGTACGGTCCGTGTGGCGCTAGCTGAGGCCAGGCGGCGCGGGCACCTCTCCCGCAACGTTGCCGAGATCGCTCGTCCTCCTCGGATCGAAGAGGAGGAGGTAGACCCCTACACGGTCGAAGAAGTGCGGAGTTTGCTCCTCGAAGCGTCGAAGCTCCGGAACAGCGCACGGTGGGTCATCGCACTGGCGCTGGGCCTCCGCCAAGGAGAGGCGCTCGCGCTCCAGTGGGAGGACATCGACCTTGACGCGGGGTACCTCCGCATCCGGCGGAACCGGCTGCGGCCGAGGTACCGGCACGGCTGCGACGGCAACCCGTGTGGCAGGAAACCGGGCTATTGCCCCGAGCGAGAGCAGGTTCGGCGTGAGCACAAGACCACGAAGTCGCGCTCCGGCCGCCGTACAGTCGGCTTACCGGCTCCGCTGGTCAAGCTTCTTCGCCAGCACAAGGAGACGCAGGACCGCGAGCGAGCAGAGGCCGGGGCCGATTGGGAGCACAAGGGCTACGTCTTCGCTTCGCCGACCGGCGGGCCGCTGAGCCCGAACACTGACTACCACCTGTGGAAGCGGCTGCTCCAGGACGCAGGCGTACGTGACGGCCGTCTCCACGATGCCCGGCACACGGCGGGCACGGTCCTCCTCCTACTTGGTGTCCCGGATGTGATCGTGGACGCGATCATGGGCTGGGAGCCGGGCGGTGCCGCGCGGATGCGGGCTCGCTACATGCATGTGACTGGGCCCATGCTGCGCAAGGTAGCGGACCAGGTCGGTGAGAAGCTTTGGGGCTCCTCCGGGGCCAACTGAGACCAGAAGTGAGACCACACACGTCGAAGGGCCCCACCGCGAACGGTGGGGCCCTTCGACATCGTGCCCGGTGAGGCACTGGCGGAGGATACGAGATTCGAACTCGTGAGGGGTTGCCCCCAACACGCTTTCCAAGCGTGCGCCCTAGGCCACTAGGCGAATCCTCCGCCGCAAACAATACAAGACGTTGAGGAGTGCTCGCGAACTCGTTCCCCGGCCCATGCATCGGCTAGGGTGGGGGTCAGCCCCTCACGCGGCGCTATCTCACCCAACTCCCCCAGGGCCGGAAGGCAGCAAGGGTAAGTGGGCTCTGGCGGGTGCGTGAGGGGCGCTTCTGTGTCCCGGCGGCCCGGCGGGCGGCGCCCAATGTCGGTGGGCCCCGATAACCTCGTATGCGTGTCGTCCCTTGCGCTGTACCGCCGCTACCGCCCCGAGTCGTTCGCCGAGGTCATCGGGCAGGAGCATGTCACTGCCCCTCTCATGCAGGCCCTGCGCAACAACCGGGTCAACCACGCGTACCTGTTCAGCGGGCCGCGCGGCTGCGGCAAGACGACCAGCGCGCGCATCCTCGCCCGCTGCCTGAACTGCGAGCAGGGGCCGACGCCCACTCCCTGCGGTACGTGCCAGTCCTGCCAGGACCTGGCGCGCAACGGGCGGGGCTCGATCGACGTGATCGAGATCGACGCCGCCTCGCACGGTGGCGTGGACGATGCCCGTGATCTTCGTGAGAAGGCGTTCTTCGGGCCCGCCTCGAGTCGTTACAAGATCTACATCATCGACGAGGCGCACATGGTCACCTCGGCGGGCTTCAACGCTCTGCTGAAGGTGGTCGAAGAGCCGCCGGAGCACCTCAAGTTCATCTTCGCGACGACCGAGCCCGAGAAGGTCATCGGCACGATCCGGTCGCGTACCCACCACTATCCGTTCCGACTGGTGCCACCGGGCACCCTCCGCGACTACCTGGCGGAGGTCTGCGCCCAGGAGGCGACGCCTGTCGCGGACGGCGTACTTCCGCTCGTCGTACGGGCGGGCGCGGGGTCCGTCCGTGACTCCATGTCCGTCATGGACCAGCTCCTCGCCGCCGCGGGCGAGGAGGGTGTGACATACGCCATGGCGACCTCCCTCCTCGGATATACGGACGGCTCGCTGCTGGACGCCGTGGTGGACGCCTTCGCGGCCGGAGACGGCGCGGCCGCGTTCGAGGTGGTGGACCGGGTGATCGAGGGCGGCAACGACCCTCGGCGCTTCGTCGCGGACCTGCTGGAGCGACTGCGCGATCTGGTGATCCTCGCGGCGGTGCCGGACGCCGGGGAGAAGGGGCTGATCGACGCGCCCGCCGACGTGGTCGAGCGGATGCAGGCGCAGGCGTCCGTTTTCGGGGCGGCCGAGCTGAGCCGCGCCGCGGACCTGGTCAACACCGGGCTCACCGAGATGCGGGGCGCGACCTCGCCGCGGCTTCAGCTGGAGCTGATCTGTGCGCGCGTGCTGCTGCCGGCCGCGTTCGGAGACGAGCGGTCGGTGCAGGCGCGTCTCGACCGGCTGGAGCGCGGTGGCGCCGGGGCGGCGTTCATGGCGGGTGCCGGCGCGGGGGCGGTGATGGGGTACGTGCCCGGGCCGGAGGCCCATGGCCTGGTGCCGCAGGCCCCACATACCCCCCAAGCCCCTGCTTCCCCGGCCCCGCAGACCCATCCCGGCGCCGGCCCGGCCGCCGTCCGCGCGGCGGTGCGCGGTGCGGACACGCCGGAGACGGGCCCGGCTGCGGCTCCTGCCGGGCCGTCCCCCACCGCAGCCGTACCCGGCGGGCCCACCGGGCCGGGGGCGTGGCCGGGTGCGGCTCCGACCGCAGCTCCCGCGACGCCGGAGCCCGCCGCTCCGCAGGCACCGGCTGCCGCTGACGTGCCGGCGCCGCAGCGAACCGGCGCCTGGCCGGGAACCGCGACGCCGCCGGCTCCGGCCTCCCCGCCCGCGTCCGCAGGTTCCGCCTCCGGCCAGCGGCCGGGGGCCTGGCCCGGCTCCGGGGGCCCCGCGGCCGCCGCCGCGAGCGCGCCCGGCACACCGGCCCCGCCGGCCGCACCGCCGGCGCCGAGTGCCGCGCCCGCGCCCGGTATGGCGCAGGGCGCCGCGCAGGTGCGCGGCATGTGGCCGAACGTCCTGGAGGCCGTCAAGAACCGACGGCGTTTCACGTGGATCCTGCTCAGCCAGAACGCCCAGGTGACCGGGTTCGACGGGACGACCCTGCAGCTCGGATTCCCCAATGCCGGAGCCCGGGACAACTTCGCGAGCAGTGGCAGCGAGGACGTGCTGAAGCAGGTCCTGGCCGAGCAGTTCCAGGTGCAGTGGAAGATCGAGGCCGTCGTCGACGCCTCGGGCGGCGGGACACCCCCGCCCGGCCCGGGCGGCGGCTTCGGCGGAGGCGGTGGTGGCGGCGGCTTCGGTGGTGGTGGCGGCTTCGGCGGAGGCGGCGCGCCCGCGGCGCCCGCGCCCGTACAGACCGCCCCGCCCGTCGCTCCCGTCGGCCACGCGCCCGGACCACAGACGGCGCCCGCCCACCGGGCGGTGCCCGCCCCCGAGCCGCAGCGCCCGGCCCACCGGGAACCGGAGCCCCCGCCGGTCGCCCCCGAGGACGATGTTCCGGCGGAGGACGACCCGGACCTGGACGACACCGCACTGACCGGCCACGACCTGATCGTGCGCGAACTGGGCGCGACGGTCGTGGAGGAATATACGAATGAATAGGGCCCGGCCCCTCGGCAGCCCGTACAAGGGCACGCTCTGCAGCGGGCTAGGCTGCATGCCGTGAAGGTCCTTGTCATCGGCGGCGGTGCCCGCGAACACGCCCTGTGCCGCTCTCTGTCCCTCGACCCCGACGTCAGCGCGCTGTACTGCGCCCCCGGCAACGCCGGCATCGCCGAGGTGGCGGAGCTGCACCCGGTCGACGCCCTCGACGGTGCTGCCGTGGCGCGGCTCGCCACGGAGCTGGAGGCAGGGCTCGTCATCGTCGGCCCGGAGGCCCCGCTCGTCGCAGGCGTCGCCGACGCGGTACGGGAGGCGGGCATCCCCTGCTTCGGCCCGTCCGAGGAGGCCGCCCGGCTGGAGGGCTCCAAGGCCTTCGCCAAGGACGTGATGGCCGCCGCCAACGTCCCGACAGCCCGTAGCTATGTCTGTACGACGCCCGAAGAGGTCGACACGGCGCTGGACGCCTTCGGTGCCCCGTACGTCGTCAAGGACGACGGGCTCGCCGCGGGCAAGGGCGTCGTCGTCACCGACGACCTCGAACGGGCCCGGCAGCACGCCCTCGCCTGTGAGCGCGTCGTCATCGAGGAGTTCCTCGACGGTCCCGAGGTGTCCCTGTTCGCCATCACCGACGGCGTGACGGTGCTTCCACTGCAGCCCGCCCAGGACTTCAAGCGCGCTCTGGACAACGACGAGGGCCCGAACACCGGGGGCATGGGTGCGTACTCGCCGCTCCCGTGGGCCGACCCGAAGCTGGTCGACGAGGTCATGCAGACCGTCCTCCAGCCCACCGTCGACGAGCTGCGCCGCCGCGGTACGCCCTTCTCCGGGCTGCTGTACGCGGGGCTCGCGATCACCAGCCGCGGCGTACGCGTGATCGAGTTCAACGCGCGCTTCGGCGACCCGGAGACCCAGGTGGTCCTGGCCCGGCTGCAGACCCCGCTCGCCGGCGTCCTGCTCAACGCCGCCAATGGCACGCTCGAGGCCCAGCCGCCGCTGATCTGGCGCGACGACGCGGCCGTCACGGTGGTCGTCGCCTCGCACAACTACCCCGACACCCCCCGCACCGGGGACCAGATCGACGGCCTGGACGACGTGGTGGCCCAGGGTGCTCCGCACGCATACGTCCTGCACGCCGGCACCCGGCGGGACGGGGACGCGATCGTGAGCGCGGGCGGGCGGGTGCTGTCCGTGACCGCGACCGGCGCCGACCTGGCCCAGGCTCGTGAGCGGGCGTACGCGGCCGTGGCCCGCATCCACCTCGACGGCGGCCACCACCGTACCGACATCGCCGCGAAGGCGGCCGCCGGAGACCGGCGGGCGTAATCAGCCACCTTTGCCCAAAGCCATTCCATCGAGTGACCGATGGGCCATCCGGCTGACGGTCGCCCGAGCCCCAACTAGGGTGCGGCGCAAGCGTTCCGGCACTTGGCCCACCGGCATTGCGATGTCGGTCACGGGTGCCACAGTGGGGGAGTGACCAAAGCCGTCGCAGGGCAGAGGGGGTGACATCCGGTCGTGTCCGGTATGGGTGTGGAAGTGGGCGCGCAGGTGGCGCGTTCCCGGGCCATGGCCGTGCTGCGGGTCCGCAGCCGGGCCCTGGCCGTCGCCCTGCTCCCCGCCGCCGCCGCCGTCGTGCTGCTGGCGGGCGGTGTCACGGGGCGCCTGATCGGCCCGGCTTGGGACACCGCGCGCTGGGTGATCTCCGGTGTCGCCCTCCTCGTTCTGCTCCTCGCCGGCATCTTCACGGCCGTGGTGGTACGGGCCGGCCCTGCCGTCAGCCCGACCGTGCCGCTCGCCGAGGCGTCCGCGCCCGACCTGTACCGGCTGGTGCGGGACCTCGCGGACCGTCTCGGGGTGCCCGAGCCGTCCGCGATAGCCCTGACGCCCGACTGCGACAGCTGGCTCGAGGACCGTACGCACCCCGCGCATCGCATATCCGGTGACGGGATCCGCGGCCCTGCGGTCGTCGCCGGTGCCCCCGTCCTGGTCATCGGTTCGCCGTTCCTGTGGTGGATGCGGGTGGCCGAGCTGCGGGCCGTCCTCGCGCCCGTCGTGGCCGGCACCGGACCTTCTGCGAATCCCGACATAGCCGCCGCCCGTCGTTTTGTGCGGGGTCTGGACGCTGCTCTCGCCGTCGCCGCCCGTCCCGGGCAGGGGCAGGCGCGGGCGCTTGCCCTCTCCGTCGTCGGCCGGCCGGCCCGGCTGCTGCTGGGCCTGTGCCGCACGCACGCGACCGAGATGGAGCGCGGGGTCGCCGCCGCCGCGTCCGAGCGTGCACAGGCTGTGGACTACGGACTGCGGATCGTCGCCCAGGAGCAGGTCGGCCTCGCGTACGCGGGCTGGGACCGGCTGCTGACGCGGGTCGCCCTGCCTGCCTGGCGGATGGGCCGCTGGCCGTCCCGGCTCGACGCGGGTGTCGTCTCCGCCCTCACCGAGCTGTCCCGCCGCGACCGCCTCGCCGAAGGCTTCGCCTCCCGGTTGGGCGAGCGGCCCGCCTGTGATCTGCTCGAGGAGCCCGGAGCCGTGGACGAGGCCGCGTCCCTTCTGGCCGCCCGGCTCTTCCACGGAGGCCCGGCCGGGGCCGGGCCCGACTGGGCCCCGGTGGACTGGCAGCAGTACCCAGAGGAGGTCGTCGACCGGAAGTGGCGCACGGAGGCGGCCCGCCTGCACCGGGTCCTCGATGCGATGGGCGTCCGCCGCCCGGCCCACGAGACGGGTCCCACCCTCGACCGGGTCATGGCCCACCTCGCGAGCGAGAGCTGTGACCCGCTGGCCGCCGGGGTCACCGCCGAGGTGGCCCGCGAGGAGGCGGCGGTGCCCGAGCCGCCGCGCGGCCCCGGTGCCGGTACCGGTACCGGCGAGGACCTCTGGGACACCGGAACGGTCCCGCTCTTCCCTCTCCAGCCACCGCGAACCGGGCGGGAACTGCTCACGGACCACGTCACGGCGATGGTCTGCTGCGCGGCAGTCGACACCGCCGGCGCGGTCCCCGGCCTGGACTGGCTGGACGGCCCGGCTCTGCTGGTCGGCGGCGAGCGACGTACCGACCTGGGCAATCGCGTCCTGCGTCTGGTGGAGGAAGGCGATCCGGAGCCATTGCGCGCCTGGCTGCATTCCCTGGGAGTTCGCGCGGAGAAGCCGGTCCGTCTCGTGTGAGGCCCGCCCGCCACATGGCGGACCGTGGCACGTGACTTCCGGGGGAAGGCGGAGGGCTGCATGCGGAGGGTTACATCCGGAGGGCTGTATTCCGTTCACGTCGATTCGCGACGAACGGTGACGGAGTGCGTGCGTTATGTGATGTGCTGGGACCGGTAGCGGGTGAACACCGATCGAGGGAGGGGAGCGACATGAGCGCGGAACAGATCCGGCGATGGGAGTCGGGTGCCCTCGCGCACGCCGTCACCGACCCTTTCGGCCAGGGCCCTCTGCCGTGGCTGCGCGGCAGCGAGCACTACTTCGACGACACCGGTCAGGTCGTCCCCTGGTACGCCGAGCACGTCAGCGGACTCGTCACTGAGCAGGCCGAGCGTGCGGGCCGTAGAATCCCGCAGCCGCGCGCCGCCGGAGCCGGCCCCCGCACCGCCGACGACGTGCGCCGCCAGATCAAGGGCTTCGCGTCCACCGGGGCCGTCTCTCCCGGTGAGGCGATCGACTTCCACATCACCGTGGACCCGCCGCAGCAGTTCTCCGTGGACATCTACCGCATCGGCCACTACGGCGGCGACGGCGCGTCGAAGATCACCACCAGCCCCCGCCTCTCCGGCATCGTGCAACCGGCCCCCCTCACCGCCGACCGCACGGTCTCCTGCCACCACTGGTGGCTGTCCTGGCGGCTCCAGATCCCGTCGTACTGGAACATCGGCGCGTACGTCGCGGTGCTCACGACCGCAGACGGCTACCGCTCGCACATCCCGTTCACGGTGCGCGACGACCGTCCGGCCGACCTGCTCCTGCTGCTCCCGGACGTGACCTGGCAGGCGTACAACCTCTACCCCGAGGACGGCAGGACGGGCGCGAGCCTGTACCACGCCTGGGACGAGGGAGGGCGACTCCTCGGTGAGGAGGACGCGGCGGTCACGGTGTCCTTCGACCGTCCGTACGCGGGCGCCGGGCTCCCCCTGCATGTCGGGCACGCCTACGACTTCATCCGCTGGGCCGAGCGGTACGGGTACGACCTCGCGTACGCCGACACCCGTGACCTGCACGCGGGCCGGATCGACCACACCCGCTACCGCGGCCTGGTCTTCCCGGGCCACGACGAGTACTGGTCCGCACCCATGCGCCGCACGGCCGAGCTGGCCCGCGAGCACGGCACGTCCCTGGTCTTCCTCTCCGCCAACACCATGTACTGGCAGGTCGAGCTGGGCCCGTCGCCCTCCGGCGTCCCCGACCGCCTCCTCACCTGCCGCAAGAGGCGTGGCCCCGGTAAGGCGGCTCTCTGGCGCGACGTGGACCGGCCCGAGCAGCAGCTGCTGGGCATCCAGTACGCCGGGCGCGTCCCCGAGCCGCACCCGCTCGTCGTACGCAACGCCGGCCACTGGCTCTGGGAGGCGACCGGGGCGGCCGACGGTGAGGAGATCGACGGGCTGGTGGCGGGCGAGGCCGACCGCTACTTCCCGCGCACCGCGCTGCCCCGGCACGAGAGCCGGATACTGCTGGCCCACTCCCCGTACGAGGACGGCGACGGGGCGGTCCGGCACCAGGAGACCTCTCTCTACCGGGCGCCCAGCGGCGCGCTCGTCTTCGCGTCCGGCACCTTTGCCTGGTCCCCGGCGCTGGACCGCCCGGGCCATGTCGACGAGCGGATCCAGCGCGCGACCGCCAATCTCCTCGACCGCATCTGCAAGCGCGACTGACGCACGGGACGCACGCCCGACGCAGGCCCACCCGCCCCCGCGCGACCCTGACCGGGCCGCCGCTCACCGCATACGGGAGAATCGAGGCGATTGGACATAACCACGGGGAGGAACCGTGTCCGGATTCGTCGAAAAGCCCGAACCTCTCGAGGTGCCGGGCCTGGTACATCTGCACACCGGCAAGGTGCGCGACCTGTACCAGAACGAGGCGGGCGACCTCGTGATGGTCGCCAGTGACCGTATTTCCGCATACGACTGGGTGCTGCCGACCGAGATCCCCGACAAGGGCCGGGTCCTGACCCAGCTCTCGCAGTGGTGGTTCGACCAGCTCGCGGATCTCGTCACCAACCATGTCATCAGCACCGAGCTTCCCGCCGGGGCCCCCGCCGACTGGGCCGGCCGCACGCTGGTCTGCAAGTCGCTGCGGATGGTCCCGGTCGAGTGCGTCGCCCGCGGCTACCTCACCGGCTCCGGCCTCGCCGAGTACGAGGAGTCCCGCACGGTCTGCGGCCTTGCCCTCCCCGAGGGTCTGGTGGACGGCTCCGAGTTGCCGGCGCCGATCTTCACTCCCGCCACCAAGGCCGCCGTCGGTGACCACGACGAGAACGTGCCGTACGAGGAGGTCGCCCGTCAGGTCGGCGCGGAGACCGCCGCCCACCTGCGCCAGACGACGCTCGCCGTGTACAGCAGGGCCCGGGACATCGCCCGCGACCGCGGCATCATCCTCGCGGACACGAAGTTCGAGTTCGGCTTCGAGGGCGACCGGTTGATCCTCGCCGACGAGGTGCTGACCCCGGACTCGTCGCGCTTCTGGCCGGCGGCCACCTGGGAGCCGGGCCACGCGCAGCCTTCGTACGACAAGCAGTACGTACGCGACTGGCTGACCTCCCCCGCCTCCGGCTGGGACCGCCGGAGCGAGCAGCCGCCGCCCGCACTCCCGCAGGAGATCGTCGACGCGACCCGGGCCAAGTACCTGGAGGCGTACGAACTCCTCACCGGGATCCCCTGGTCCTAGCGGGGGCGTGCCCCAGTGGGTCCGCAGAGGCAGCAGGCAGACACGACGAAGCCCCCGGCCGTAATCGGCCGGGGGCTTCGTCGTGTCGTCGGAGCGACATCAAATTCACTTCAAGAGCGGACGACGAGATTCGAACTCGCGACCCTCACCTTGGCAAGGTGATGCTCTACCAACTGAGCCACGTCCGCATGCGCCGTAGCGCGGAAACCACTATACCCAACCCCGCTCGCGGGCGAGACGCACCGCCGTGTGCCGGTTTTCCGCCCCTACCTTGGACGCGGCCGATGAGAGGTAGTTCCGCACGGTCCCCTGGGAAAGCGCCGCCCGCTCGGCGATCTCCGCGATGGGCGCACCGTCCGCCGCCAGTTCCAGCACCTCGGCCTCGCGCGCGGTCAGCGGCGAGTCTCCGGCGCTGATCGCGTCAGCTGCCAACTCCGGGTCCACATAACGCCCTCCGGCGTGTACGGTGCGGATGATCTCGGCCAGCCGCTGCGCCGACACGGTCTTGGGGACAAACCCCCGCACTCCCACAGCGAGCGCCCGCTTCAGATGCCCGGGCCGGCCATGACCGGTGACGATCATGCAGCGGCACTCCGGCAGTTCGCGCCCCAGCGATGTGGCGACACTCACACCGTCGGCGCCCGGCATCTGCAGATCCAGCACCGCCACGTCCGGCCGGTGGGCCCGGCCCATCGCGAGCGCCTCCGGCCCGGAGGCGGCCTCGGCGACGACCACCAGATCGTCTTCGAGCCCGAGCAGTGCGGCGAGCGCGCCGCGGATGAGGTGCTCGTCGTCGGCGAGCAGTACGCGCACGGGGCGGCTGCCGCCCCTGTCCCTGGTCACGCTTCATCTCCTTGCCTCGCGCGGGGCGCCCTGCGCGTACCTCGGCGGTCGAAGGTCTGCGAGGGCAGTGGGACCGTCGCCGTCAGACGGAAGACCCCGTCGCCGGCCGGTCCCGCGTCCAGCGTGCCGTCCAGCGCGGTCAGCCGTTCCCGCAGTCCGGCGAGGCCGGAACCCGGGCGTGCGCCGGCCGTGACCGGGGCCCCGTCGTTCTCCACGACCAGGACGGCCGGCCCGTCGGCGGTCGTCAGTGAGATCGTGCACCGCCGCGCGTCGCCGTGCCGCAGCACATTTGTGGTGGCCTCACGCACCACCCAGCCGAGCGCCGACTGTGTACCGGCCGACAGGTCGCTGCCGGCCGGTACACAGTCGGACTCGACCGCGCATGCGATACCGGCGGCGGTCAACACCCCGCTCGCACCTTCCAGTTCGGCAGGCAGGTCGGCCTCGCGGTAGCCGCGTACGACGTCCCGTACCTCCCGCTGCGACTCCTGCGCGATCCGCTGCACCTCGATCATCTGCTCCACGGCCTCGGGCCGGTCGCGCCGCGCCAGCTGTACGGCGAGCTCGCTCTTCAGCGCGATCACCGCGAGGTTGCGGCCCATCACATCGTGCAGATCACGCCCGAAGCGCAGCCGCTCCTCCGCGACGGCCAACCGAGCCTGTAGTTCACGCGCCCTGTCCAGCTCCCATACGGCACGAAGCAGCCAGCCGGAGAAGCCGCAGGTGAAGGCGATCCCGACGCTCGCGCAGAAGACGCCCACGGCGTTTCCGGCCGCCTCGTTGCCGGGCAGCCCGACGGCGAGCGTGGCCGTGCCCGTCCCCGCCGCGGCTCCGACGAAGAGACACAGCATGTGCCGCACCCGGCGCAGCCCGAGTACGAGCGCCCCCACGCCGAAGGCGGAGAGACCGACGGTCAGGGTGGCCGCGACCGCGGTGTTCCGCAGCCCGTCCGCCGCCCGCAGCGAGAGCACCGCCAGGGTGGCAGTGCCGGAGAACACGGCCATCGCGACCAGCAGCCGCACAGGCCGCTTCCGTCTGCCGAGCGTCCAGTCCATGGCCCGCGAGCAGAGCACCGCGCACAGCACGGCGTGGACACAGACCAGCAGAAAGAGCGTGATGCCCGTCGGCCGGGGGACGCCCTGCATCACCGGTGCCAAGCCGATGGCCGTGACCTCGACGAGCGCGAAGGAGTGGAACGACCAGCGGGTGTACAACTCCACCTTGGCGGGATTGCTCTTCCCTACCCACCAGCCGGTGAGAATCGACATCGTCCTCTGCCCCCGTCGTCGCGCTGTCAGCGCCTGGGCTCCCAGCGGAACCACCGGCGTACAGCAAACACGGCGATCACGGTCCAGGCCACCGCGGTGAGGAAGCTGCCCAGCGTCTCGTACGTCCCGTCGCCGCCGGTCCACCCGCTCCGTACGAGTTCCACCACCGCCGTGAGCGGCAGGAGTTCGCAGACCGAAGCGATCTGCTCCGGCACGAGTTCGAGCGGTACGACCATCCCGGAGCACGCCATCGACACCACGAGCAGGGGCATGGTCGTCAGCTGCGCGGCCTCCGCCGTCTTGGTGAAGGCGGCAGTCGCCGCGGCAAGCGCGACCAGCATCACCGTGCCCGACGCCAGGCCCGCCAGGATCAGATGTGGTGCGCGCGGAGCGGCCACGTCCAGGACCACCGAGCAGCCGACCGCGAGCACCACGCATTGCGCCAGGCCGATGAGTACCAGCGGCAGCGAGGCACCGACCATGATCTCGTGGTCGTGCACCTCGCCGGTGCGCAGCCGCTTGAGGACGAGCTCCTCGCGTCGCGCGACGAATACGCCGACCAGGCCGCCGTAGACGGCGAACAGCATGGCGAATCCGATCGCACCGGGCAGCAGTACGGTGCCGACGGTGAGCCCGGTGTCCTCGAGGTCCATCTCCTCGACGGACGAGGAGATGGCGAAGGTCATCGCCGCCGGGAGGACCAGGGCACTGAAAAGCGTCACCCTGCTGCGGCCGAGCAGGGTCAGTTCGGCCCGGGCCAGGGCGGAAAGCCGTCCGCCCGCGGTCACCTCTGTACGTACCGTGCTCATCGGACAGCAGCCCCCTCGGTAGCCTTCGCCGTCTCCGTCGCTTCCCGCGCGATGTGCAGGAAGGCCTCCTCGAGTGACGCGGACCGCACATCGAGCCCGCGCAGCTCCACCCCCGCCTGCTCCGCCCACACCAGCAGGCCGGTCGCGGCCCGCTGCAGTTCCACGGTGCGCAGCCGCACCGTGCGGCCCGTCGTCTCGTGCCCCTGGACACCCAGGCGTTCCAGCGGCGGCAGGTCGCCGAGGAAGAAGCCCTCCGGCAACTCGAAGGAGATCTGTGAGGGCTGGGCGGCCACCACGTCCTTCACCCGGCCCTCGGCCGCGATCCGCCCCTCGTGCAGTATCGCCAGCCGGTCCGCGAGGTCCTCGGCCTCCTCCAGGTAGTGCGTGGTCAGCAGCACCGTCGTACCGCCGTCCCGCAGCGCACGCACCAGCTCCCACGTCTCGCGCCGGCCCTCGGCGTCCAGGCCCGTGGTCGGTTCGTCGAGGAACAGCACCTCGGGGCGGCCCAGCAGGGCCAGCGCGAGGTCCAGCCGCCGCTTCTCGCCGCCGGACAGCTGCTTGACGCGTACGCCGGCCCGCCCGGCGAGTCCGACGGCCTCCAGCGCCTCGCCGGCCGGCTGGGCCCCGCTCGTACAGCCCGCCCACATCCGCACGGTCTCCGCAACGGTCAGCTCGGACGGAAAGCCGCCCTCTTGAAGCATCACACCGGTGCGCGGACGCACCTGATCGCGTTCGTCGTACGGGTCGTGGCCGAGCACCCGTACGGTGCCGCCGCTCGGGCGGGCCAGCCCCTCCAGCAGCTCCACGGTGGAGGTCTTGCCGGCGCCGTTGGTGCCGAGCAGGGCGAAGAGTTCGCCGCGCGCCACGGAGAAGGAGATGTCACGGACGGCCTCGAAGCCGCCGGCGTAGCTGCGCCGGAGCCCCGCGACGTCGATCACGTACCTGTCGCTGTCCATGACTCAAGGTTTCCGCCGCCGGGTCCCGGTCGGCAGTGCGGGCTGTCATGAGTGCTCATGACAAATGTCATCGCTCGCGCCGCTAAGGGGCGCAGGCGCACGAAGAAGGCCCCGGTCGCAATGACCGAGGCCTTCTTCCTCTGAGCGGACGACGAGATTCGAACTCGCGACCCTCACCTTGGCAAGGTGATGCTCTACCAACTGAGCCACGTCCGCATGCTCCCGGCCAGCTCTCACTGGTCGGTGCTACCACCACTCTACCTGATCCACCTGAGTGGACGGTAAGGCGATGCAGAGCGGGTGACAGGAATTGCACACTGCGCCTTCCCCCTGGAAGGGGGATGTTCTGCTACTGAACTACACCCGCATGACTCCCGCGAGGTCCGGCCCTTCGGCCTCGCCCCTCGGCGTGCTCCAGACTCTAGCCGACCTCCGGGGGTGCAATGCAAGTCGGTTCTCAGTGAGCGGCGTTGTAGGCCTCGTAGACCGCCTTCGGGATCCGGCCGCGCGGCGGCACGTCGTACTGGTGCGAGCGGGCCCACGCGCGGACCACCGCCGGGTCGGGTGCGAGCGAGGTGAGCTTGTACGCCTTCCCCGACCGGGACTGCCTGCGGGCGGCCTCGACGTAGGGCGCGAGGCTCTTGCGCAGTTTCTTTGCATTGGCGAGATTGAGGTCGATCTCGTACGACTTCCCGTCGAGGCCGAAGACAACCGTTTCCGCCGCTTCTCCGCCATCGATGTCGTCGGAGAGCGTGACTACTACGCGCTGCGCCACGGATATCGGTCCCTTCGTGCGACTTCACCGCGTTGACGTGCGGCGATGTCGACTGTATGGCTGTTTCGGATCAATCCGTCTTTTCTGCGGATTCCTTTGTACAGCTAAAGCCATTGTCTCGTGAAGCCCATTTAATTACGTCAGCGTGTCCCCTCGCAATCGGGTCCGGGTGAATTTTTCCTGACGTCGGTCTGGATATCTACCCGCGTAGATTTTCGAGCCGGGTACTCTGAAGGAACCGCCTTCGCACCAAACCACCACGGGAGTGCCAGTGGCACGCGTCGTAGTCGACGTCATGCTCAAGCCGGAGATCCTCGACCCCCAGGGCCAGGCGGTGCAGCGTGCACTGCCGCGCCTGGGCTTCGAGGGAATCGCCGACGTCCGCCAGGGGAAGCGCTTCGAACTCGAGGTGGAGGGACCGGTCGACGAGACCGCCCTCGCCCGCATCCACGAGATGGCCGAAACGTTCCTCGCCAACACCGTCATCGAAGACTTCGTCGTCAAGGTGGAGTCGTGACCGCGCGCATCGGCGTCGTCACCTTCCCCGGCACACTCGACGACCGGGACAGCCTTCGTGCCGTCCGTAAGGCGGGCGCCGAGCCCGTCTCGCTGTGGCACCGCGACAAGGACCTCAAGCAGGTCGACGCGGTCGTCCTGGCCGGCGGCTTCAGTTACGGCGACTACCTGCGCGCCGGTTCCATCGCTCGCTTCTCACCGGTGATGGAGACCATCATCGAAGGCGCCCGGGCCGGAATGCCGGTTCTCGGGATCTGCAACGGCTTCCAGGTGCTGACCGAGTCGCACCTGCTGCCCGGCGCGATGCTCCGCAACAACCACCTGCACTTCGTCTGCCGCGACCAGAAGCTGCGGGTGGAGAACGCGGGAACCGCCTGGACCGCCGACTACTCGTCCGGCCAGGAGATCTCCGTACCGCTCAAGAACATCGACGGCCGGTACGTCGCCGACGAGCGCGTCCTCGACGAGCTCGAGGCCGAGGGCCGCGTCGCCTTCCGCTACCTGGACGGCAACCCCAACGGCTCCCTGCGTGACATCGCGGGCATCACCAACGCGGCGGGCAACATCGTGGGCCTCATGCCGCACCCCGAGCACGCGGTCGAGCCGCTGGTCGGTACGGGCCGTACCGACGGCCTCGGATTCTTCACCTCGATCCTCAAGAAGCTGGTCAACGTCTGATGAGCCTCGACACCGTCAAGCACGCCAACGAGACGCCCGACGTCGAGCAGCCCTGGTCCGAGCTCGGCCTCAAGGAGGACGAGTACGCGCGCATCCGGGAGATCCTCGGCCGCCGCCCGACCGGCGCCGAGCTCGCCATGTACTCCGTCATGTGGTCCGAGCACTGCTCGTACAAGAGCAGCAAGGTCCACCTCAAGCAGTTCGGCGAGAAGGCTCCCGCCAATGACGCGCTGCTCGTCGGCATCGGCGAGAACGCCGGTGTCGTCGACGTGGGCCAGGGTTACGCGGTCACCTTCAAGGTGGAGTCGCACAACCACCCCTCGTACATCGAGCCCTACCAGGGCGCGGCCACCGGCGTCGGCGGCATCGTCCGCGACATCCTCGCCATGGGCGCCCGTCCGGTCGCGGTCATGGACCCGCTGCGCTTCGGTGCGGCCGACCACCCCGACACCAAGCGCGTCCTGCCGGGCGTCGTCGCCGGCATCGGCGGCTACGGCAACTGCCTGGGCCTGCCGAACATCGGCGGCGAGGTCGTGTTCGACGAGTGCTACCAGGGAAACCCGCTCGTCAACGCGCTCTGTGTGGGCGTCATGAAGCACGAGGACATCCACCTCGCGAAGGCTTCCGGCGCCGGCAACAAGGTCATCCTGTACGGCGCCCGCACGGGCGGCGACGGCATCGGCGGTGTCTCGGTGCTGGCCTCGGAAACCTTCGAGTCGACCGGTCCGGCCAAGCGCCCCGCCGTGCAGGTCGGTGACCCCTTCCAGGAGAAGCTCCTCATCGAGTGCACCCTGGAGATCTTCCGCCAGGACCTGGTCGCCGGTATCCAGGACCTCGGCGGCGCCGGCCTTTCCTGCGCCACGTCCGAGCTCGCCTCGGCCGGTTCCGGCGGCATGCGCGTCGAACTCGACACCGTGCCGCTGCGGGACTCCTCCCTCTCGCCCGAGGAAATCCTCATGAGCGAGTCGCAGGAGCGCATGTGCGCGATCGTCGAGCCGGAGAAGGTCGAGCGATTCCTGGAGATCTGCGAGAAGTGGGACGTCATCGCCACGGTCATCGGTGAGGTGACCGAGGGCTCCCGCCTGGAGATCTTCTGGCACGGCGAGCAGATCGTGGACGTACCCCCGCGGTCCGTGGCGCACGAGGGCCCGACGTACAACCGGCCCTTCGCCCGCCCCGACTGGCAGGACGCCCTCCAGGCCGACGACGCCAACAAGCTCCCACGCCCCGCGACGTCCGCGGAACTGCGCGAGCAGGTCCTGGCTCTGGTCAGCTCCCCGAACCAGGCCGCCAAGTCCTGGATCACGGACCAGTACGACCGCTTCGTGCAGGGCAACACGGTCCTGTCCCAGCCCGAGGACTCGGGCATGATCCGGATCGACGAGGAGTCGAACCTCGGTGTCGCCGTCTCCACGGACGGCAACGGCCGGTACGCGAAGCTGGACCCGTACACCGGCGCGCAGCTGGCGCTCGCCGAGTCGTACCGCAACGTCGCCGCCACCGGAGCCAAGCCGCTCGCCATCTCCGACTGCCTGAACTTCGGTTCGCCCGAGGACCCGGCTGTCATGTGGCAGTTCGCCGAGGCCTGCCGGGGCCTCGCCGACGGGTGCCTGGAGCTGGGCACGCCGGTCACCGGCGGCAACGTCTCGCTGTACAACCAGACCGGTGATACCGCGATCCACCCGACGCCGGTCGTGGCTGTGCTCGGGGTCATCGACGACGTCAACCGCCGTACGCCGATGGCGTTCGCGGAGGAGGGCCAGCTGCTGTACATCCTCGGCGACACCCACGAGGAGCTCGGCGGCTCGGCCTGGTCGCAGGTCGTGCACGACCACCTCGGCGGGCTGCCCCCCAAGGTGGACCTGGGCCGCGAGAAGCTGCTCGCCGAGATCCTGATCTCGGCCTCCCGGGACGGCATGATCGATGCTGCTCACGATCTGTCGGACGGCGGCGTGATCCAGGCCGTCGTGGAGTCGTGCCTGCGCGGCGGCAAGGGCGCCCGACTGATCGCACCCGACGGGCTCGACCCGTTCGTGTTCCTCTTCTCCGAGTCGGCGGGCCGGGCGGTCGTCGCCGTTCCGCGCAGCGAGGAGCTCCGCTTCACCGACATGTGCGGCGCGCGCGGCCTGCCCGCGACGCGGATCGGCGTCGTGGACGGCGAGGAGATCGAGATCCAGGGCGAGTTCAGCATCCCGCTGAGCGAACTCCGCGCGGCCCACGAGGGAACGATCCCGGCCCTGCTGGCCTGATCGCTCCGGTACGGCTTCCGTACGAATCGCGGCCCCGCCCATCCGATGGGCGGGGCCGCGGTGTTGTCTGCGGTGCTGTCCGCGAGTTGTCGGACGCCGCAAGGAGACTGACGGATCCAGGCGTTCCGCGGATACTGCGTTGGTGACTCTCGCTCCGCTCGTACCGATACCTCCCGGCCACGGCCCCGACGCCCTCCCCTGGGACACCCGGCAGGCCGCTCGCTGGCGGGCCGCCGGTCTGCCCGCGTGGTCGGCTCCACGGCTGGTCGCGTGGGTGCTGGCCGTGGCGACCGCTGTTGCCATCGGCCTTCTCGCCACCGCCGACACCGGGCCGGTGTGCACGGAGGCCGACCCCTGTGGCAGCACATGGGGCGGGTTCGCGATGGCCGTACTGATGCTGGTGGTGCCGTACTGGTGCCTGCGGCTGCCGGATGCCGGGGCCGGAAAGCCGCTGAGCGTGCTGCGCTGCACCTGGGTGCCGCGAGAGTCCCTGTCCCTCGCGGGGCCGCCGGACAGCCGCCCGGGCGTGTGGGACGGTACGGGGCAGCCCGCTTCGTCCGGTGTGCTGTACGGCCCGGTGCACGAGGGCGCCGACTCGCCCTGCTCACCGGTCTGCCCGGCGGCGGCGCACTGATCCACGCCGCGACCGCCGTCGTGCCCGCGTGACAAAAAGTGTCTTCCGGCTTGTGCCGGGCCGTCCGGCCCGATCCGGAAGACGCCCCCCGACCCCGATAACCTCGATCCCATGCCTCCCGCCAAGAAGCGCACCCGGAGTTACGACCCGGCCAAGGTCCGTGCGGCTGTGACGGCCCAGTTCGAACTGGTCCGCGCTGCGGTCAACAGCCTGGGCGCCGAGCAGCTGGCCCGGCCCACCCGGCTCGGCGACTGGACCGTGCGCGATCTGGCGGCTCACCTCGCCATGGCCGTCGACGTCATCAGCCGGAATCTCGACCTGCCCGCGCCGCCCGAGCAGGAAGTCGGGTTGCTGGACTGGCCGTTCGCGACCGCCGCACTTGCCGGGAGGATCGACGAGGACACCAGGGCCGTCGCCGCGAGCGCCGAACCGGGCGAGCTGTTCGCGCGTACGGCCGCCCGGCTCGCCGAGCGCCTTCCCCCCGCCCCGGACGGCCGGCTGCTGCGGGCCCGCGTCGGCGCCATGACACTGGGGGACTTCCTGGTCACCCGTACCGTCGAACTCGTTGTCCACACGGATGACTTGAACGAAGCCACCGGCCTGGACATCCCGTACGACCGCCAGGCCCTCGCCATCTGCACCCGCCTCCTCGCAGACGCCCTCGCCCGGAAGGCTCCTGGCGGATCGGTCGAGGTGCGCGTCCCCCCATACGCGGTCGTGCAGTGCGTGGAAGGACCCCGGCATACCCGCGGGACCCCGCCCAATGTCGTCGAGGCCGACGCGCTCACCTGGATCCGGCTGGCCACGGGGCGTACGGGGTGGCGGCAAGCGGTCGAGGCCGCGGCCGTCAGGGCGAGCGGCGAGCGCGCGGACCTGTCGGGGCTGCTGCCGATCCTCGGCTGACCACCGGCTGCTCACTCCCGGCGAGCCCGGAGCCGAGCCCGGTGCCCGGCACGTGCACGTGCACGTGCGTGACGGAACCGGATGGAACCAGAAACCCCACCGGCACCGTCCCAGTGCCATGCAGAAACTCCGTATGACCACCTCTGTCCTGGCCCTCCTCACCCTCGCCGCCTGCGGCACGGAAACCGGTGCCGGTGACGATGGCGGTTCCTCCGTCGACACGGCGCTGCCGGTCACCGGGGTCAAGTGGACGGTCGACACCCTGACCGTGAACGGCAAGCAGGCGAAGGCTCCCGCCGGCGCCCATGTCGAGATCGACGCCAAAGGCCGCGCCTCCGGCAACTTCGGCTGCAACCAGTTCGGCGCCGACGTCACGGTCAAGGGCGACTCGATCACGGTCGGCCCCGGCCAGTCCACGGAGATGGGCTGCGAGAAGGACTTGCAGAAGTTCGAGACGGCGCTGTCGCGTGCCTTCGCCGGTGAGCTGAAGGCGAAGCTCGCGGGCGACCGGCTCACCCTGACGACTCCGCAGGGCGACACCATCGCGCTCACCTCGAAGCCGGAACGTCCCGCGCAGCTGGTCGGCCCCGAGTGGGCCGTCGACTCGCTTCTCGACGGCGGTACCGCCTCCTCCCTCCCCGCCGAGATGACGGGCAAGGCGCAGCTCACCTTCGGCAAGGACGGAACCGTCCGCGGAAACCTCGGGTGCAACAACGTCTCCGGCAAGGCGACCGTCGACGGCTCGACGATCATCTTCGGCAGCCTCGCGAGCACGCGGAAGATGTGCCCGGCCCCGGTGATGGAGACCGAGCAGGCCCTCCACCACGTCCTGAAGGGCAAGGCGGCCTACAAGATCGACGGCCGCACCCTGTCCCTCACCGCCGCCGACGGAAAGGGACTGAGCGCGACCGCGATCGAGGCGGAGCCGAGGCCGCGCAAGTAGCCGCCGTACGGGACGTCGTCGCTGTGCGGGGCGTACCGGCCTCCCACGGGACGTGGTCAGCCGCCGTACGGGAGGAGCCCGGCGGTCACCCTCTGTGCGCTCCGGGCGGACGTTGCGTACGCCCGGGGTCCCCAATTCGGACCAGTGGTCGATCTCGCCTACACTCGGAGGCGTGCCTCGTGGTGATGGACGACTCAACCACGACCTGCTCCCCGGTGAGAAGGGCCCCCAGGACGCTTGCGGCGTCTTCGGTGTCTGGGCTCCGGGCGAAGAGGTCGCCAAGCTCACCTATTTCGGACTGTATGCCCTGCAGCACCGTGGACAGGAGTCCGCGGGCATCGCAGTGAGCAACGGGTCCCAGATCCTGGTTTTCAAGGACATGGGCCTGGTCTCACAAGTCTTCGACGAAACATCTCTCGGCTCCCTCCAGGGCCACATCGCGGTCGGCCATGCCCGCTACTCCACCACCGGAGCCTCGGTGTGGGAGAACGCGCAGCCCACCTTCCGCGCGACGGCCCACGGCTCGATCGCCCTGGGTCACAACGGCAACCTGGTGAACACCGCCGAGCTGGCCGAGATGGTCGCCGACCTGCCTCGCCAGGACGGCCGGGCCACGCAGGTCGCCGCGACCAACGACACCGATCTGGTGACCGCGCTCCTCGCGGGCCAGACCGATGACGACGGCAAGCCCCTCACCATCGAGGAAGCGGCCACCAAGGTCCTGCCCAAGGTGCAGGGCGCGTTCTCCCTCGTCTTCATGGACGAGGGCACGCTGTACGCCGCCCGCGACCCGCAGGGCATCCGTCCGCTGGTCCTCGGTCGGCTCGAGCGTGGCTGGGTGATCGCGAGTGAGACCGCCGCCCTCGACATCTGCGGCGCGAGCTTCGTCCGCGAGGTCGAGCCGGGTGAGCTGATCGCCGTCGACGAGAACGGCCTGCGCACTTCCCGCTTCGCGGAAGCGAAGCCCAAGGGCTGCGTCTTCGAGTATGTCTACCTGGCCCGCCCGGACACCGACATCGCCGGCCGGAACGTGTACCTCTCCCGTGTGGAGATGGGCCGCCGACTGGCCAAGGAAGCCCCGGCCGAGGCCGACCTGGTGATAGCCACGCCGGAGTCCGGTACTCCCGCAGCGGTCGGTTACGCGGAGGCCAGCGGCATTCCGTACGGCGTCGGACTGGTCAAGAACGCCTATGTCGGCCGGACCTTCATCCAGCCCTCGCAGACGATCCGGCAGCTCGGGATCCGCCTCAAGCTCAACCCGCTCAAGGAAGTCATCCGCGGCAAGCGCCTCGTGGTCGTCGACGACTCGATCGTCCGCGGCAACACCCAGCGCGCCCTGGTGAAGATGCTCCGCGAGGCGGGCGCGGCGGAGGTCCACATCCGGATCTCCTCCCCGCCGGTGAAGTGGCCCTGCTTCTTCGGCATCGACTTCGCCACCCGGGCGGAGCTGATCGCGAACGGCATGTCGATCGACGAGATCGGCAAGTCGCTGGGTGCCGACTCCCTCTCGTACATCTCGCTCGACGGCATGATCGAGGCGACCACGATCGCCAAGCCGAACCTCTGCCGAGCCTGCTTCGACGGCGAGTACCCGATGGATCTGCCCGACCCCGAACTGCTGGGCAAGCAGCTTCTGGAGACCGAGCTGGCGGGCGGCGCGGATGCTGCCGACGCGCTCCGTCGTCCGTGACCCAAGGCTCCGTTCAACCAACCCGAAAGATCCCAGGCAATGTCTGAGACCACTGGTGCTTCCTACGCGGCTGCGGGCGTCGACATCGAGGCGGGCGACCGCGCCGTCGAGCTGATGAAGGAGTGGGTGAAGAAGACGCAGCGCCCCGAGGTTCTCGGCGGCCTCGGCGGCTTCGCCGGCCTCTTCGACGCCTCCGCCCTCAAGCGCTACGAGCGTCCGCTGCTCGCCTCGGCCACCGACGGCGTCGGTACGAAGGTGGACCTAGCCCGCAAGATGGGCGTGTACGACTCCATCGGCCACGACCTGGTCGGCATGGTCGTCGACGACCTGGTCGTCTGCGGCGCCGAGCCGCTGTTCATGACCGACTACATCTGCGTCGGCAAGGTGCATCCCGAGCGCGTCGCCGCGATCGTGAAGGGCATCGCCGAGGGCTGTGTACTGGCCGGCTGCGCCCTGGTCGGCGGCGAGACGGCCGAGCACCCGGGTCTGCTGGGTCCGGACGACTTCGATGTGGCCGGTGCCGGCACTGGCGTGGTGGAGGCCGACCAGCTGCTCGGTGCGGACCGTATCCGTACGGGTGACGCAGTGATTGCCATGGCGTCCTCCGGACTTCACTCGAACGGGTACTCGCTGGTCAGGCATGTGGTCTTCGACCGGGCCGGCTGGGCACTCGACCGCGAGGTCGAGGAGTTCGGCCGGACCCTCGGCGAGGAGCTGCTGGAGCCCACCAAGATCTACTCGCTGGACTGCCTGGCGCTGACCCGTACGACCGAGGTGCACGCCTTCTCGCACGTCACCGGCGGCGGTCTGGCCAACAACCTCGCCCGGGTGATCCCGGACCACCTGCACGCCATGGTGGACCGCTCGACGTGGACCCCGGGTGCGGTCTTCGACCTGGTCGGGAAGGCCGGTCAGGTCGAGCGGCTGGAACTGGAGAAGACGCTCAACATGGGCGTGGGCATGATCGCCGTGGTCCCCGAGGACTCGGTGGACGTGGCGCTGACCACCCTGGCCGACCGCGGCGTGGACGCCTGGGTCGCCGGAGAGATCACCGAGCGCGGCGACTACGCCTCGGGTGCGACGCTCACGAACGACTACGCCGAGTAAGGCCGCGAGGCAGCACAGAACCCGGTCCGGGGCGAGCCCCGGACCGGGTCAGGTGATGAAGCTATGTGCAGAGTCAAGCGCCGCGACGCTGCGATGACGGACCGGACTCCTCGGCGGAGTCGTCGTCATCATCATCGTTGTACAGATCCGCGTACTGGGCGTACGGGTCGTCTTCCTCGTCGTCGTCCTCGAACGGCTCGCCGTTAGGCGGCTGGCTCGAAGTCGAAGCGCCCAGCTCGTTGGCCAGACGCGAGAGGTCAGTCCCGCCGCTGTTGTACTTCAGCTGGCGGGCGACCTTTGTCTGCTTGGCCTTGGCCCGGCCGCGCCCCATGGCTCGACCCCCTCGGTGACGGGGCTCGACGGCCCCAGAGTCTTGACACGCGTTCATGAGTCGGAACGGACTCTCGGGGAGAGACCGGTCCGTAGAGCTTCAACGGTACCTGCTTCCGCGGCCATACGGTACGCCGCCCGCATGACGTGCCTCGGTGCAGGACCAGCAAGACGCCCCGTACTCGCTGGTCAGCTGCGATTTTAACCTCTTCTTCAGGGTCGACCCGCCGAAGGGCAGTGAGCCATCTCTCGCCGCCCCCCGGCGGGCCCCCTCATCAGGCGTTACGTCAGCGTGCCGCGCGGGCCTCGGCCATGCGCTGTTCGGCGATCCGGTCGGCCGCGGCGGCCGGCGGGATGCCGTCGGTCTTCGCGCGAGCGAATATGGCCAGCGTGGTGTCGAAAATCTTCGCGGCCTTCGCCTTGCACCGGTCGAAGTCGAAGCCGTGCAGCTCGTCCGCGACCTGGATCACACCGCCGGCGTTCACCACGTAGTCCGGTGCGTAGAGAATCCCTCGGTCCGCGAGGTCCTTCTCCACGCCGGGGTGCGCGAGCTGGTTGTTGGCCGCGCCGCAGACCACCGTGGCCGTGAGGGCGGGGACGCTGTGGTCGTTCAGGGCGCCGCCGAGCGCGCACGGGGCGTAGATGTCGAGCCCCTCGGTCCGGATCAGTGCGGCCGTGTCGGCGACCGCCATCACGGCCGGGTTGCCGGGGTGCTTGTCGAGGATCCGCTGCACCGATTCGGCGCGTACGTCCGTGATCACGACCTCGGCGCCGTCCGCCAGCAGGTGCTCGACGAGGTGGTGGCCCACCTTGCCGACGCCCGCGACGCCGACCTTGCGGCCGCGCAGGGTCGGGTCGCCCCACAGGTGCTGGGCGCTCGCTCGCATGCCCTGGAAGACACCGAAGGCCGTGAGTACGGAGGAGTCGCCCGCGCCGCCGTTCTCGGGGGAGCGGCCGGTCGCCCAGCGGGTCTCGCGGGCGACGACGTCCATGTCCGCCACGTAGGTGCCGACGTCGCACGCGGTGACGTAGCGGCCACCGAGGGAGTCCACGAACCGGCCGTAGGCGAGCAGCAGCGCTTCACTCTTGAGAGTGTCCGGGTCACCGATGATCACGGCCTTGCCGCCACCGTGGTCGAGCCCGGCCATGGCGTTCTTGTACGACATGCCGCGGGCGAGGTTGAGCGCGTCCAGGACAGCCTCCTCGTCGGAGGCGTACGCATGGAAGCGGGTGCCGCCCAGGGCGGGGCCCAGAGCGGTCGAGTGGAGGGCGATGACGGCCTTGAGGCCGCTGGCACGGTCCTGGCAGAGCACGACTTGTTCGTGGCCCCCCTGCTCCGATCGGAACAGGGTGTGCAGGACGCCGTCGGTTACGTCGGTCACGGTGGTGACTCCCAGGTAAGAGAAGCGGCGGGGACGCCCTCCCTGCGGGTGGGGGAGAGCCGGTGGGCAAGAGGGTAAGTCCTACGGTGCCCGACCAGGGAGGCGGTGCCGAGGATCACCCCCTCCCGGAGTACGGGCATGCGACGATTTGCAGCATTCCGTATGGACAGGGCAACGGGACGACCGAGCGGCACCGGCGAGGGAGAAGGCGTGACCAAGGCGTCGGCGTTGATGGTCCCGTATGCGTCCTACCTGCGCGTGTACGAGCCGCTGGCGGCCTTCCCCGAGCCCGAGCGCAGCCACTGGGAGCGTTATGCCACCCGGGCGGCCACCCCCACGTACCAGGACGAGCTGCGCCGCTCACTGACCGACTTGCTGCCCACCCCGCCGGTCCCGGTGCCCGTGCACGAGAGCGCGGACGCCTTCACCACGACGGTGGACGGGGTCCTGGTCGTCTGCCCCTGGCGGACCCGGCTGCGCGGCTGGCAGGCCCTTGAGGAGCTAGTGGACGAGCTCCCCGCTCCGGTGCTGGACGCCGTGCTGCCACCGGTTGTGCGCCGTCAGGCGGCCGCCGACTACGAGCGGTGGCGGGAGCGGAACCCGGACGCGCGCCCGTGGATCCGCGGCGCGGTGTGGCAGGTGCCGGTGCGCTGGTTCGCGCTGTTCTCGGACGAGGAGCGGGAGTACGAGCAGGGGGAGCGGCTGCGGTACCGGACGCCGATGGTGGAAGCCAGGCGGCGGGTGGCGCGCGCACTGAAGACGCTGCGGGACTCGACCGAGGACGGCCCGCTGATCGACGGTCTGGTGGACGTGGGGGCCTGGCTGGAGGAATTCCACCCCCGCTCAATGGTCGAACTCGACTACGGCGGTCTGGTGCATGCTCTCCCGGAGGCCCAGCTCGCCGCGGACCGGTCCGCGGCCGACCTGGCCGAAGGAATCGCCGCTCTGCGGGACGGGGACGACGTCGGCGCGGACGAGGCGTACGGGCGCCTCATGGAACGCTGGCGGGCAGTTCGCGAGCGCCTCTTCGCGAACTGAGCCTCGCAGCCCGTCCGGACCCGGTGTTCGCGAACCGGCCCAAGGGCGCCGCCGCGGGACCTACATCCCTATCCGGGCCTTTGTGTCAAGGGTGACGGACGGCACTTACGGGGCCCTTGCGCCCTTCCCCCACCCTCGTGCCAAAATAGGACAAGGAGTCCGGGGGAGGACTCCTTCCACCCAACTTTGGGGGGATTGCTCGGTATTGCACTCTATGGGGGGTCTCGCGACCCCTGGTCGCTCTGTGACTGATCGTCACGGGGGTGTGACTGTCCGTTATGGCATGGTCCATCGGCTTCCGCCGCTGATGAACACCTGAGAGGGCAATTCCATCGGTTTGGCCGACGTGGCTGGACGGATGGTGTAGTTGTAGTGCCGAGGACAAGCCGTTCGTCCTATAACCGACTCGGCCCGCGTCTGCCATTTCGGGCAACGCGGGTCAAGGTGCAGAATTTAGAGGAAAGAACCGTGATGGTTCGGTTCTCCCGAGGAGGCCGCTCATGACCGCTCGCACCCCTGATGCCGAGCCGCTGCTGACCCCGGCTGAGGTTGCCACGATGTTCCGCGTGGACCCGAAGACGGTGACTCGCTGGGCCAAGGCAGGCAAGCTCACGTCCATCCGCACTCTTGGTGGACACCGGCGTTACCGCGAGGCTGAGGTCCGCGCACTGCTTGCGGGCATTCCGCAGCAGCGCAGCGAGGCCTGATCAGCAGCAACACCCTGTTACACCCCCGTTTTGCCGGGCATTCTCCGGGTCCCCCTATCCGGTTCCGCCCAACTAGCTCCACACGGCCGGCCCCTGCCCCAACAGGTGCCTCACCCTCGCTCTACGGGTGCGTTGTCGTCGATCGCGCTGGACTCCGCCGGGTCCAGCGCGATCTTTTTTTGTGCCCGCCTGTACCTCTGGCCAGAGGTGCAATTGCACATATTAAATTGACTGGGTGTAAAGACGGGTTAAGTTGACCACTTCTGAAAAAACGTTAAGTGACACCCGTCACATGCCTTCGCACTTGCCGAGGGGTCACGCCGGCGGGGCAGTTTCCTCCTCGGCAGCCTCCGCGGCTGCCTCGACGGCCGTCTCGACGGATGCCTCCGGGGAGGCATCGGCCGGTCTTCCGGCACGGCGCGGCGGGGAGGGCTCCATCGCGAGCCGCAGCAGCTGGTGGCAGATCGGACAGTGCCGCGTGAGGTGCCGGTAGCCGGACGCGGCCGCCAGATGGGCGCGGAGCAGCGCCCGCGTCTCATGCCTCGCCGTAGACGCCGCCATGCGCCACCTCCCCGCTACCCCGTTCCTTCTGGGTACCGGGGGCAGTTGGCGCCGTCAAGACGTCCAGACACAACGAAGGCCCGGATCCTTGAGGGATCCGGGCCTTCATCTACTGCGGTCCTGACGGGATTTGAACCCGCGGCCTCCACCTTGACAGGGTGGCGAGCACTCCAAACTGCTCCACAGGACCAGGTTTCGCAGCCTCAGATGTGCGTTGGCTGCGAGTGAGACTGTACAGCAGGTCAGGCGGTGCGGTCGAACCCGATGCGGGACGTCTCCCCGGCGCGTCACGGCGCGGCGGCGTCGATCGCCTTCACGATGCGCTTGTCGGAGACCGGGAAGGCCGTACCCAGGGCGTGCGCGAAGTAGCTCACGCGCAACTCCTCGAGCATCCAGCGGATGTCCAGGACCTCCTGGGGCACCGGCCTGCCCCGGGGCATCTGCTCCAGCAGCCAGGCGTACTCGTCCTGCATCTCATGGACCTTCTCCATGCGCGAGGTGTCGCGCTGGGCGCCGGTCGGCATCTGCTGCAGCCGGCGGTCCACGGCTACGAGATAGCGCATCAGGTCGGGCAGCCGGCGCAGGCCGGTCCTCGTCACGAAGCCCGGCGGTACGAGCCGCGCCAGGTGGTCCCGTACGTCGGTGAGGTTGGCCAGCAGGGTCGGGCTCGACGTGGCCTTCAGGCGGCGCTCACAGGCCTGCCACCCGGCCAGGATCTGCTGGACCTGGCTCACGGTCCGCACGGTCGTGTCGACAAGGTCCGCGCGGACCTTGTCGTACAGCTTCCGGAACGACTCCTCGTCCCAGGCGGGACCCCCGTGGTCGGCGATCAGCCTGTCGGCCGCCGCCGTCGCGCAGTCGTCGAAGAGTGCCTGTATCGAGCCGTGCGGGTTGCGGGACAGTGCCAGCTTCTGCTGGTTGGTGAGTTTGTCCGAGGCGAACTTGGCGGGGTTGACCGGAATGTTCAGCAGGATCAGCTTCCGGGTGCCCTGCCACATCGCCTGCTGCTGCTCGGCCTCGGTGTCGAAGAGCCGTACGGAAACCGTGTCGCCCGAATCGACGAGCGCCGGGTACGCCTTGACCGGCTGGCCGGCCCGCCGCGTCTCGAAGGTGCGTGAAAGCGTGCCGATCGTCCAGTCCGTGAGGCCCGTGCGCTCGACGGACTCGCCCGAGGGGCCGGCGGAGGCCGCGGCGGCCTTGGAGAGGGCCTGACGGGCCTTCGGCTTGAGCGCGAGGCGGAGGGCTTCCAGGTCCTTGTCCTCGGCGAGCTTGCGCCGGCGCTCGTCGACGATCCGGAACGTGATCTTCAGGTGGTCCGGTACCCGGGAGAGGTCGAAGTCCTCCGCCGTCACCGGAACGCCGACCATCCCCTTCAGCTCACGGGCGAGCGTCAGCGGGAGCGCCTCCTGCAGGGGCACCGCCCGGTCGAGGAACGCCTTGGCGTAGTTCGGGGCCGGGACATAGTGGCGGCGGACCGGCTTGGGCAGGGAGCGGATCAGCTCGGTGACGACTTCCTCGCGCAGGCCGGGAATCTGCCAGTCGAACCCTTCGGAAGTCACCTGGTTGAGCACCTGGAGCGGGATGTGGACGGTGACGCCGTCGGCGTCCGCGCCGGGCTCGAACTGGTACGTGACCCTGAACTTGAGCGCGCCCTGCCGCCACGAGTCCGGGTAGTCGTCCTTGGTGACGCTCTCCGCGTTCTGGTTGATGAGCATCGACCGCTCGAAGTCGAGCAGTTCGGGCTCGTCGCGCTTCCTGTGCTTCCACCAGGAGTCGAAGTGCGCCCCCGACACGATGTGTTCGGGAATGCGCTGGTCGTAGAAGTCGAAGAGCGTCTCATCGTCCACGAGGATGTCGCGGCGCCGGGCCCGGTGCTCCAACTCCTCGACTTCGGTGAGGAGTTTGCGGTTGTCGGCGAAGAACTTGTGCTGCGTACGCCAGTCGCCCTCGACCAGCGCGTTGCGGATGAAGAGGTCGCGGCTCGTCTCGGCGTCGATCCGGCCGTAGTTGATCTTGCGCTGGGCGACGATCGGTACGCCGTACAGCGTGACCTTCTCGTACGCCATCACGGCCGCCTGGTCCTTCTCCCAGTGCGGCTCGCTGTACGTGCGCTTGATCAGGTGCTGTGCGAGCGGCTCGACCCACTCCGGTTCGATCTTCGCGTTGACCCTGGCCCAGAGGCGGGACGTCTCGACGAGCTCGGCGGACATGATGAAGCGCGGCTGCTTCTTGAACAGGGCCGACCCCGGGAAGATCGCGAACTTGGCGCTGCGCGCGCCCAGGTACTCGTTCTTCTCGGTGTCCTTCAGGCCGATGTGCGACAGCAGGCCGGCCAGCAGCGAGGTGTGGACGGCCTGCTCGGGTGCGTCCTGGTCGCTGAGATGGATGCCCATCGTCTTGGCGACCGAGCGCAGCTGCGCGTAGATGTCCTGCCATTCGCGGATGCGCAGGAAGTTGAGGTACTCCTGCTTGCACATCCGGCGGAACGACGACGAGCCCCGCTCCTTCTGCTGCTCCCGGATGTACCGCCAGAGGTTGAGGAAGGCCAGGAAGTCGCTGGTCTCGTCCCTGAAGCGGGCGTGCTGCTGGTCCGCCTGCTGCTGCTTGTCGGACGGGCGCTCGCGCGGGTCCTGGATCGAGAGGGCGGCCGCGATGACCATGACCTCGCGCACGCAGTTGTTGCGGTCGGCCTCGATGACCATGCGCGCGAGGCGCGGGTCGACCGGCAGCTGGGCGAGCTTGCGGCCCAGGTCCGTGAGGCGCTTCTTCGGGTCCTTCTGCCCAGGGTCGAGCGCGCCCAGTTCCTGGAGGAGCTGGACACCGTCGCGGATGTTGCGGTGGTCCGGCGGGTCGATGAAGGGGAACTTCTCGATGTCGCCGAGGCCGGCCGCCGTCATCTGGAGGATGACGGACGCCAGGTTGGTCCGCAGGATCTCCGCGTCCGTGAACTCCGGGCGGGCGAGGAAGTCGTCCTCGGAGTACAGGCGGATGCAGATGCCGTCGGACGTACGCCCGCAGCGGCCCTTGCGCTGGTTGGCGCTGGCCTGCGAGATCCGCTCGATGGGAAGCCGCTGGACCTTCGTCCGGTGGCTGTAGCGGGAGATCCGGGCGGTGCCCGGGTCGATCACGTACTTGATGCCCGGGACGGTGAGGGACGTCTCGGCGACATTCGTGGCCAGGACGATCCGGCGGCCGGTGTGCTGCTGGAACACGCGGTGCTGCTCGGCGTGCGAGAGACGGGCGTAGAGCGGCAGCACCTCGGTGAATCTCAGGTTCTTCTTGTTGAGCGCGTCCGCCGTGTCGCGGATCTCCCGCTCGCCGGACAGGAAGACCAGGATGTCGCCGGGCCCGGCGGCCTGAAGCTCGTCGACCGCGTCGCAGATCGCGGTGATCTGGTCCCGGTCCGACTCTTCGCTGTCGTCCTCCAGGAGCGGGCGGTAACGCACCTCGACCGGATACGTACGTCCGCTGACCTCGACGATCGGTGCCTCGCCGAAATGGCGGGAGAAACGCTCCGGGTCGATCGTCGCGGAGGTGATCACGACTTTCAGGTCGGGACGCCTGGGCAGGAGCTGGGCCAGGTAACCGAGCAGAAAGTCGATGTTGAGGGACCGCTCGTGGGCCTCGTCGATGATGATCGTGTCGTACGCGCGCAGCTCGCGGTCCGTCTGGATCTCCGCCAGGAGGATGCCGTCCGTCATCAGTTTGACGAAGGTCGAGTCCTGGTTGACCTGGTCGGTGAACCGCACCTTCCAGCCGACCGCCTCGCCCAGCGGTGTCTTCAGCTCGTCCGCGATGCGATCGGCGACCGTGCGGGCGGCGATCCGGCGGGGCTGGGTGTGCCCGATCATGCCCTTCACACCGCGGCCCAGGTCCATACAGATCTTGGGGATCTGCGTCGTCTTGCCGGACCCGGTCTCGCCCGCGACGATCACGACCTGGTGGTTGCGTATCGCCTCGGCGATGTCGTCCTTCTTCTGGCTGACCGGCAGCGACTCGGGGTACGTGACCGCGGGTTTGCGGGCGGTCCGCAGGGCGATGCGCTGCGCAGACTTCTCCGCCTCGGCGGCGATCTCGTCGAGCACGGCCTGGCGGGCCTCGGGCTTGCGGATACGGCGGGCACCCTCGAGGCGCCGGCCGAGCCGGTGGGCGTCGCGGAGCGACACCTCTTCGAGGACGTTCTGCAGGGCTGCGAAGGAAGTAGACATACCTGATTCAGGATCTCACCCGGCGGAACCGGGTGGCGAACCCATTTCCGGGGCCCCGCACCCATTTCGGGACGAGTTCCCCCGTACGTCACCGAGAGGCCTTCCCAGGCGGCTACTGCGGGAAGTTCGCCCGCGACACCGAGACCGAGCTGGTGAAGAAGTACGTCGCCGACGGCACCCTGCGCATCGAGTGGCGCATCCCCCTCTTCGGAGCGGAGCCGGACGCGGTCGCACGCGCCGGGAGGCCCTCGAGCTGGGAGTGGAGCAGGCACGGGCGGCGCAGCGGGGACAGTCCGGAAGGAACGCGAAAGGCCCCGTCCGGAGACGGGGCCTTCGAACAGTGGCTGGGGCCGGGGTCGAACCGGCGACCTATCGCTTTTCAGGCGATCGCTCGTACCAACTGAGCTACCCAGCCACGCAGCTCTTGCGAGCCGCAGCGGTCCTGACGGGATTTGAACCCGCGGCCTCCACCTTGACAGGGTGGCGAGCACTCCAAACTGCTCCACAGGACCAAGCAATGTGCGAGAACAAGTCTCGCACACGGTTTTGCGTGCCCCCAACGGGATTCGAACCCGTGCTACCGCCTTGAAAGGGCGGCGTCCTGGGCCACTAGACGATGAGGGCTAAGGGCCCACCTGGGCGCTTTGCAGCGCGTCGGGGACGTGAGAAGCATATGGGATGCGGGGAGGTATCGCCAAAACGGTTTCCGCCTGGCCGGCCCTAAGGGCGTGGAGGAGTCGGCAGATGGCGGCTGACCTCGGCTGTTGTCAGGCCCAGTCCCCCCAGGGTGATCTCGTCCCAGGCCTGCAGCCGTTTGGTGGACCGGTCCAGATACAGCACCGAGGTCCGCACCTTCTCCGGTTCCTTGTTCTGCAGGGCGCGGAGTCCACCGCCGCCCGTGGAGCCCTCGATCTTCAGCCGGGTGCCGAACTTCAGGACCTCGTTCACCCGGTGGTGCACATGCCCGGCCAGTACGAGGGGGACCGCGCCGTCGGTCTCGCGGGCCGCGACCGGGTTGTGCGCGACCGCGACGTCCACCGGGGTCCCGGCAGCCTCCTGGTCGCGCAGGGCGGAGGCGAGGCGCAGGCCCGCCATCCGCTCGGCCGGGTCGCCCTGGGCCTTGACGGTGCGGTCCGGGGTGAACTGGGGGTCGCCGGTGCCGGCCACCCGCAGTCCGGCGACGGTGACCGCCCGGCCGTTGTCGAGCACGTGCACGTTCTTGAGTTTGGAGAGGTACGCCTGGGTCGCCTGCGAGTCGTGGTTGCCGCGGACCCAGACGTACGGGGCGCCGAGGTCGGGGATCGGGTCGAGGAAGGCGTTCTCGGCGGTGCTGCCGTGGTCCATGGTGTCGCCGGAGTCGATGATCACGTCGATGTCGTACTGCTTGACCAGCGAGCCGACGATGTGCCACGCGGCGGGGTTGAGGTGGATGTCGGAGACGTGCAGGACGCGCATCGTGGCGGGGTCCGGCTGGTAGGCGGGCAGGGTCGACGTCGCTTCGTACAGCTTGGTCACATTCGTCACCAGGCGCGCCAACTCCTGCTGGTACACATCGAATTCGGTGACGATGCTGCGCGCGTTGCCGACCACGGACGGGGCGCCGGCCAGCAGGCCGGAGAACTTGGGCTCCAGGACCGACTTCGGGTTCCAGGTGGCGAAGGCGGTCGCGCCGGCTGCCGTCAGCAGCGCGAGGGCCAGGCCGCCGGCGGCGAGCGCGGGGCGCGGGCGGCGGTACACGGCCAGCCCGAGCGCGGTCGCTCCCGCGACGACGGCGACACAGGAACGTACGGCCAGGTCGACCGTGCCGCGGCTGATGTCGCGGACGATCTCGTCCTGGAGGCCGGAGATCCGTTCGGGATGCTCGACCAGGGCCGTCGAGCGCGCCGGGTCGAGCCGGTCGACGTCCACGTCGAGACGGATGGGGGCGACGTGGGAGCGCAGCTCAAGGGCGCCGAGCGGGGCCACGTTGATCTTGGTACCGCCGGAGAAGGAGGGGCGCAGCGTCATGTTCGTGTCGACGGGCCCCACGGGGGTGCGGACGCTGCCGACGATCAGCAGCCCCAGCCAGGCGCCGAGCAGCACCACGGACACCATGCCCAGTGCCCGGGCGTAGGGGGACGGCGTGCGGGTCAGGACGGCGGTCGGTGCGTCGCTGCCCGCGCGAGCTGTCGCGCGGGCGAACCAGGCACGGAGCCGGCGGTGCGGGGCCAGGGGCATGGGATGCCGTATGCCCGCTGGACAGGCGGGACATGCGGCCCCCGACTCCGTCCGTGAAATGCGTGACAATGGCCGCGTGCTGGAAATGACGCGTGAGGAGTTCGAGGAGCTTGTCGCCGAGGCTCTGGACCGGATCCCGCCCGAATTGACGCGACTGATGGACAACGTCGCGGTGTTCGTGGAGGACGAGCCGCCGACCGACGATGCCGACCTGCTCGGGCTGTACGAGGGGACGCCGCTTACCGACCGCGGCGAGTGGTACGCGGGCGTCCTGCCGGACCGGATCACCATCTACCGGGGCCCCACGCTTCGGATGTGCGACTCGCGCGAGGACGTGGTGACGGAGACCGAGATCACGGTCGTGCACGAGATCGCCCACCACTTCGGCATCGACGACGCGCGGCTGCACGCGCTGGGCTACGGATGAGTTCTCCGTCGCCATCCGCGCCCGAGCCCGAGCGCTCACCTGAGCCCGCACGTGAGCCGGCCGGCGAGGCGATCGATCCGGATGTCGACCTGCATGTGCCCGGCGGGCGCGCGGAGACCGCGGGCTGTGGGAAGTGGTGGGTGCTCTCGGCGATCTCGGTGGGCGGCGCGGCGGGGGCATCTGCCCGCTACGGGGCCTCGCTGCTCTGGCCCCAGGCGGAGGGCGCCTTTCCGTGGGCCGTCTTCTGGATCAACGTGGCCGGCTCCGCGCTGATCGGCGTACTGATGGCGCTGGTCGCCGAGCACGGCCGGTCGGCGCATCCGCTGCTGCGCCCGTTTCTGGGCACCGGCGTGCTGGGCGGGTTCACCACCTTCTCGACGTACGCCGCCGACTTCACTCAGCTGCTCGAACACGACGAGGCGGGTACCGCCCTCGCGTACGCGGGCGGAACGCTCGCGGGGGCGCTGGCAGCGGTCTGGCTCGCTGCCTCGGTGACCCGGGCGGCCCTGGCCAGGACGGTGGCCGGGTGAACTGGCTGCTGGTGGTGGTGGGAGCCGCTGTCGGGGCGCCGCTGCGCTACCTGACGGACCGTGCGGTGCAGGCGCGGCACGAGTCGGTGTTTCCCTGGGGGACGTTGGCGGTGAACGCCACGGGCAGCCTGGTGCTCGGGACGCTCACCGGGGCAGCGGTCTCCTCCGGTGTGTACGCCCTGCTCGGCACCGGCCTGTGCGGGGCGCTGACGACGTACTCGACCTTTTCGTACGAGACGCTGCGACTGGCCGAGCTCGGCCGGAAATTCCTCGCGGCTGCGAATGCGGCGGTGTCCGTGCTGGTCGGGATCGGCGCCGTGGTGCTGGGCGGGGCGCTCGGCGAGGCGCTGCTGAGGTAGGCGGTGCCCGGCGGGCTCGTGCAGGACACCCGGCCGACGCCGTCCGCGCGTGTCTCTTACGGGGCAAAGGGAGTTGGGCACATTGACCCCGCTCACCCGCGCCCCGGAGGTGCCGCCCGTGCGCCAGATTTCCGTTCCTGTCCGACTGGCCGTCTCCGCGCTCGCGCTCGCGGCGTCCGCAGGCTGCATGAGTGTGAGCGACGACGCGGGGAAGCCGGCGCCCTCCGCGCCGGCCGGCCGGCAGGGCGCCGCCGCCGAACCCGACGGCGGGCTGGTGGGCTCGGACGCCCGCGTACGTACGGACGGACGCGGCCAGAAGAAGGGCAAGGGCGACAAGGACGGCCGGGACGGTGCCGACGGGTCCTCACCGAGCCCGAGCGGATCGGCGGGCTCCTCGCCCGGCGTGTCGCCGAAGCCCGGGCAGCCGGATCCGGGGCCTCAGCCGCCCGTGCCGACCGGGGACGGTACGCCCACCCCACCGGACCCCGAGCCCACCCCGACCGAGCCGCCGCCGGCCAGTCCGACCCCGGATCCCGAGCCGGAGCCCTCCACGACCCCGTCGACGCAGCCGGAAGGGGGCGTGGACCGAGCCGCGGCGCACCGGGAGCCGCACGCATATCCGCAGGTGGGACCGGCTTAGAGGGGGCCGGTTTGCCAGGGAGGGGGGAGGGTGCGTATGGTTATAGATCGTTTGATCCCATTGCCCGGCGCCGTAAACAGAAGCGCGCCGCGTGGCGCGTACTCTCCCTTGCCGTGGCTGACCGCATTGAGGCGGTCGCATTTGCGATTCACGGAGTTTGGGCGCGTGCCGAGACTCCGGAAGGTTTCGCATTTCGCATGTCCATTTCCAGCACTGACCACACCGCCATGCCCGAGAACGAGTCCAACGAGGCCGTCGAGATCGTCGACGTCGTTGAGATCGTCGAGTCGGCTCCCGAGACTCCGGACGCCCCCGAGACCCCGTCGGTCACCTTCGGTGACCTGGGTCTGCCCGAGGGCATCGTCCGCAAGCTCGCGCAGAACGGCGTGACCACCCCCTTCCCGATCCAGGCCGCGACCATCCCGGACGCCCTGGCCGGCAAGGACATCCTCGGCCGTGGCCGCACCGGCTCCGGCAAGACCCTCTCCTTCGGTCTGCCGACGCTCGCCCTGCTGGCCGGCGGCCACACCGAGAAGAAGAAGCCCCGCGCGGTCATCCTCACCCCGACCCGCGAACTGGCGATGCAGGTCGCCGATGCCCTCCAGCCGTACGGTGACGTGCTCGGCCTGAAGATCAAGGTCGTCTGCGGCGGTACGTCCATGGGCAACCAGATCTACGCCCTCGAGCGTGGTGTCGACGTCCTCGTCGCCACTCCCGGCCGTCTGCGCGACATCATCAACCGTGGTGCGTGCTCCCTCGAGAACGTCCAGGTCGCGGTCCTCGACGAGGCCGACCAGATGTCCGACCTGGGCTTCCTGCCCGAGGTCACCGAGCTGCTCGACCAGGTGCCGGCCGGCGGCCAGCGCATGCTCTTCTCCGCCACCATGGAGAACGAGATCGGCACGCTCGTCCGCCGTTACCTCGTCGACCCGGTCAGTCACGAGGTCGACAGCGCCCAGGGCAATGTCACGACCATGACGCACCACGTCCTCGTCGTGAAGCCGAAGGACAAGGCGCCGGTCACCGCCGCCATCGCCGCCCGCAAGGGCCGCACGATCATCTTCGTACGCACCCAGCTGGGCGCGGACCGTATCGCCGAGCAGCTCTGCGACTCGGGTGTGAAGGCCGACGCGCTCCACGGCGGTATGACGCAGGGCGCGCGTACCCGCGTGCTTGAGGACTTCAAGAAGGGCTACGTCAACGCGCTTGTCGCGACGGACGTCGCCGCCCGCGGTATCCACGTCGACGGCATCGACCTGGTCCTGAACGTGGACCCGGCCGGTGACCACAAGGACTACCTGCACCGCTCGGGCCGTACCGCCCGCGCCGGTAAGTCCGGTGTCGTCGTCTCGCTGTCGCTTCCGCACCAGCGCCGCCAGATCTTCCGGCTGATGGAGGACGCGGGCGTCGACGCCTCGCGCCACATCGTCGGTGGTGCCGGCGCGTTCGACCCGGAGGTGGCCGAGATCACCGGCGCCCGTTCGCTGACCGAGGTCCAGGCCGACTCCGCGAACAACGCCGCCAAGCAGGCCGAGCGCGAGGTCCAGGACCTCACCAAGCAGCTCGAGCGCATCCAGCGCCGGGCCGTCGAGCTCCGCGAGGAGGCCGACCGCCTGGTCGCGCGTGCCGCGCGCGAGCGGGGTGAGGACCCGGAGGCCGCCGTCGCCGAGGTGACCGAGGCCGCCGAGGCCGAGGTCGCGGCTGCCGCTGCGGCTTCCGTACCGGAGCAGCCGACGGCTGCCCGCCGGGACGAGCGGGGCAACTACGAGCGACGCGGTAACGACCGCGGTGGCTTCGAGCGTCGTGACAACGACCGGGGCGACCGGGGCGACCGGGGCGGCTTCAACCGCGACCGTCGTGACGACCGTGGCGGCCGTTCGTTCGAGCGCCGCGACAACGACCGTCCGTCGGGCGGCTTCCGTCGCGACGACCGTCCGTCCGGTGGCTTCCGCCGTGACAACGACCGTCCGTCCGGTGGCTTCCGTCGCGACGACCGCCCTTCGGGTGGTTTCAACCGTGACAACGACCGTCCGTCCGGTGGCCGTTCGTTCGAGCGCCGCGACAACGACCGTCCGTCGGGCGGCTTCCGTCGCGACGACCGTCCGTCCGGTGGCTTCCGCCGTGACAACGACCG
>NZ_JBFBAS010000003.1:0-48027 GCF_040682335.1 Streptomyces sp. NPDC051219 | reverse complement strand
CGTCCGTCCGGTGGCTTCCGTCGCGACGACCGCCCTTCGGGTGGTTTCAACCGTGACAACGACCGTCCGTCCGGTGGCCGTTCGTTCGAGCGCCGCGACGACCGCCCCACCGGCGGCCACCGTGGCAGCGACCGCCCGTTCAACCGCGACCGTCGCGACGACCGCCCCGCGGGCGGCCACCGCACCGGCGGCACCGACCGCCCGTACGGCCGTCGTGACGATCACCGCGGAGGCACCGGCACCGGTACGAACACCGGTACCTTCGGCCGCCGCGACGACAAGCCGCGCTGGAAGCGCAACGGCTGACGCTCGCGTCTGACGAACGGGCCTGACGAACGGGCCTGACGAACGGGCCTGACGATCGCGCCTGAACCCCAGCAGGGCCCGCACGACACCACGGTGTCGTGCGGGCCCTGCCGTTTTGTTTGAACAGGTTCGAAACGCCTTCCGTTGCCTGTGAGGCGGCTGTCGCGATCCGCGTACTTGCGGTGGGGGCAGGGCAGGGATTCCTCGCGGGCTGCTCTGCCGGCCGCGGCCGCCGTCGACTCTCCTCATCCTCGGAGTTCCCCGCCCACGCCGACGCGGAGGGCGACATTCACGTGATGCCTTCCGGCGTACAGTCCTCGGCCGTCTCGGTCCTGGACAGCGACGCGGCGGCCGCCGCGGACGTCAGGGGAGGGGCAGCGTCCTGGGTCGCGCGCTGGTGGCCGCCGAAGCCCACGGCGTCGTGGAGCGTCACCGTGAGGGACAAGGCGACGGGCAAGGTGGTCCGTACGCTCGCGGGTGGCGCGGCACGAGGCCTGGTCCGCGCGGTGTGGGACGGAAAGGACGCCTCGGGCCGACTCGTTGCCAACGGGACGTACACCTGGACGCTGACCGCGAAGCCCGCCGACGGCCAGGGCGCGGAGCTGAACACCTCCGGCACGGTGAGGCTCAGCGGCGGTACGGCCGTACGGCGTGATCACGGTGGCAACGACGGCGTCGGCGATCTGTTGTCGCTCAGCCCTTCCGGTGCGCTTGCCTTCCGGCACGGCACCGGAACAGGGCAGCTCGCCGGGGTGACCTCGGGCGCCGGCTGGCCGACCTCCGTCGTGGCCGTCCCCTTCGGGGACCTCAACGGCGACCGGTGCAACGATGTGTTGGTGCGGCTGGCGTCGGGTGAGCTGCGGGCGTACAGGCCGGGCTGCGGCAAGGCGCTGACGCCGGGCACCGCGTACACCTCGCTCGGGAAGGTCTGGGGCCAGTTCAACGTGCTTACGTCGCCCGGGGACATGACCGGCGACGGACGGCCGGACCTGGTGGCCCGGCAGGCATCCACCGGTGACATGTACCTGTACGCCTACAACGGCGCGGGCGAGCTGAAGGCCCGCGGCCGGATCGGGGTCAAGCGGACCGGATACCGGGCCGTGTTCGGAGCGGGGGACCTCAACGGTGACGGATACGGCGATCTCCTCGCCGTCGACCAGGCGAACGCGTTGTGGCGGTACGACGGGACGGCGACCGGGACGGTCAAGCCGCGGGTGGCCGTGTTCGGGCAGAACTGGGGCGTAGGCCGGAACACGTTCGTCGGCGTCGGGGACGTCACCGGAGACGGCAGGCCGGACCTGCTCTTCCGCACCACAGCGGGCGATCTCATGCGGGTGAGCGGCCGCTGCAACGGCGTTCCTCGGTCGACCGAGCCCAAGACGAAGATCGCCTCCAACTTCAACCGCTGCAACGTCCTGCTGAGCTCTGGTGACATGACCGGCGACGGCCGTTCGGACCTGGTCGCCCGCGTGGCGGCCACGGGCGACCTCTACCTGTACGCGGACAACGGTACGGGTGGGATTCGGCCCGGCGTGAAGATCGGCGCGGGCTGGAAGAATCTCACCGTGCTCGCCCCCGGAGACCTGAACGGCGACAAGACCGGCGACACGACCACGACTGGCCCGGCAGCGGATACCCGATCGGCTGCCGGGCGCGGTCCCGCTATGCTCAGGGGTGTCTTGCCGAGGGCCGTTAGCTCAATTGGCAGAGCAGCGGACTTTTAATCCGTTGGTTGTGGGTTCGAGTCCCACACGGCCTACCACTTGGCCCCAGGTCAGAGCACTTCTGGCCTGGGGCCGATGTCGTTTCCGAGGGCATTTCGGGCGGCTGCTCAGCCGATGCTCGACCGAAGCGCAAACGATCACGGCAGGAAGAAGCCCCGGCCATCTCGTACTTGAGGCCGGGGCTCATGCGACGGTAGGCCCGCCCGCTGCTCGTTCCGCCGTCGGTGAGCAGCGGGCGGGGGTCTCATGGGGTGCGCGGCGCCTCGCGGCCAGCCACGCAGCCTGGACAGGCGCAGCGGCTGAGCGTCTCGATGTCGTCGGCCGGGACGTACAGCACCGCAGGCGTCCGCGTGTCCCACAGTCGCGGCTCCGGAGCCGGGTCGGCCGGCGGGCGGGTAGTCACTGCGGCTCCGGGCCGCGGTGGGACCAGCGCTGGCCGGAGTACGAGTCGAAGTGCACGCCCGTGGCATGCGGTTCGCGGGTGCAGCGCGACTGCGTGCCGGACTTCCTGACCCAGCAATAGCAGGGGATCACGAGCCGGCCCGGGGTCGTGTACGGAGTCACTGTCTCTGTGGTGCCGGGGATGGTGTCGGTAGCATCAGACACGGCGGTCGCTCCTCGTAGCGTCGATCGTCCACACCCCCGGGCCGTGCCATCGGTCGCGGGGGTTTCGTGTTCACCCGTATAGACCGTACTACCCTCTACTACCCCTGTGGCTAGCTATGGTGCGATGGGTTCCCCCGCCTAGCTTCTGGATCATGAGCATTGACCGGGAAGGACCCGTCCCGCCGTACCGGCAGATCGCCGACCAGCTGCGCGCGCGGATTACGGACGGCACGATTCCCGTGGGCCGCCGGATCCCCTCGCTCGTCGAGCTGGAAGCGGAGTTCGGCGTCGCCCGGGACACGCTCCGCAAAGCGGTGAAGGTGCTGAAGGACGAGGGCTTGGTCGAGACAGTGTCGGGCATGGGCGTGTACGTGATCGCAGTGCCTGCCCGCGACTGACCCTGGACGCAAGAATGCGCCCCTCCCGCCGAAGCGGGAGGGGCGCAGTGCTGTGCTGGGATGTGTGTGAGCGGGCGCCGTCTCGCGGCGGTCAGTCCTCGTCCTCGCGCGCGGCGCCCGCGTCGCGGCCCGCTTCGTAGACGCGCAGCACGAAGTCCGCGGCCGTGACCTGGTCGAGGTCGTCGGTGAGTCGCATGAGTTCGTTGGTGAACCGGATCAGCGGGTTGTCTGCCATGAGTCAAGGAGAGCACGCCGCTGCTCCGGGCGCGATGCCCCGGCGGCAAGGCATGAAAACAGCCCGTCCGGCCCGGGTTCGAGTGCCGAGCGGGTGCCTGAGGCGGTGCCGTGCGCCCTGGCCGGGCCTGGCCGGTCAGGGCGCTGCGGAGTGCGTCAGCGCTGGGGAGGGCGGTCGTCCCCCTGGGTCGGCGGTTCGCGGGTGCCCATCTGATCGTTGATCTTCTGCTGGGCCGTGTCGACGTGGCCGCTGTACTTGCTCTGCGTCCGCTGGTCGACGGCGTCCCCGCCCTTCTCGACGCCCTGCCTGGCCGTGTCCTCGTGGCCCTTGATCAGACCCTTGAGCTTGTCGAGCATCGACATGGCTCGTCCTCCCTTGTGGGGGTTTCTGACTCCCAGGATGGACGCGTCCGGGCGATCCCGCATCCGGCGCGGGCTACCGCCGGGCTCAGCCCCTCTGCTGCAGGGCTGCGAGGCCCTTCCGCAGGTCATCCGGGTTCATCGCCGGCTGGATCTCGATCATCGCGCCGAGCTCCAGGAACAGCGGTTCGCAGATGGTCACCGAATCCGAGCTGTCCTGGAGGTCGAAGACCATGATGAAGGACCGCACGCCGGCGCGGTCCCGACCCGCTCGCCGAGACCTGGTGGCGTCATGCTCAGCGTCGCTTCGTGGGCATCGGGCGGCAACATCTGGCCCGCCGTCCGGGGTGCCGGGGCGGGCACCGGGTCAATTGGTCACGACCCCCGCCCCGGATGGCGTAAGGTTGTGTTTACCGACGCGGGGTGGAGCAGCTCGGTAGCTCGCTGGGCTCATAACCCAGAGGTCGCAGGTTCAAATCCTGTCCCCGCTACTCACAGACAAAGGCCCGGATCCTTGTGGATCCGGGCCTTTGTCGTTCGCTCGCGAATTCCGCCTTGACCTTTACACAACGTCAAGATTTAGCGTTCAGGGCATGGAGTGGTCGATCCAGGAAATCGCCCGGCGCGCCGGGACCACCAGCCGGACCCTGCGGCACTACGGCGATCTCGGGCTGCTCGAGCCCAGCCGTATCGGCAGCAACGGCTACCGCTACTACGGGCAGGACGCGCTCGTACGTCTGCAGCGGATTCTGCTGCTGCGTGAGCTCGGGCTGGGGCTGCCCGCCATTGCGGAGGTCCTCGCGGGGCAGCGGGACACCGCCGCTGCCCTGCGCGCCCACCTGGACCTGCTGGAGCAGGAGCGCGAGCGCATCGGGCGCCAGATCGCCTCGGTGCGGACCACTCTTCACAAGACCGGGACAGGAGAACAACTCATGGCCGAGGAAGTGCTGGACGGCTTTGATCACACGCAGTACGAGCAGGAGGTGACCGAGCGCTGGGGCCGGGAAGCCTACGAGAAGGGGGACCGCTGGTGGCGCTCGCTCACCGAAGAGCAGAAGCGCGAGTTCAAGGAACGGCAGGTCTCCATCGCCAAGGACTTCGCGCGGGCGCTCCGGGACGGGATGGCCGCCGAGAGTGACGACGTGCAGGCCATCACCCACCGTCAGTGCGAGTGGCTTTCGGTGACTGGCACGCCGACCCGCTCGTACTTCGTCGGGCTCGGTGAGATGTATGTCTCCGACCCCCGCTTCACCGCCACGTTCGACAAGCACGGAACCGGCACAGCGGCCTTCATCCGCGATGCGATGAGGATCTACGGCGAGCGGCACCTGTCCGACGGATAGCCGAGGGGCGGGGGGCTGCCGGGGGGCGGGACTGCCGGCGTCTCGGGACGGCGGCGGTTCCCTTCCCATTCGTCGCCCGGTTGGCCGTTGCCCGGTCGCCGCCTCCCGGCGGTGCGGACAGCCTGGGTGAGTGGGGCACGAAGGAGGGCACATCGAGGACCGGGACCAGGACGAAGGCATCGGGAGCAGGATCACGCGCCGCTTTGTCCGCACCCTGCCCGCGCTGCTGATCGTCGTCGGCATGGTCTTCGATCTCTCGACCCCGCCGGGCTTCACCGGGTCACCGTTCTTCTCGGCGGCGCCGCTCATCGCCGCGCCGCTGTTCTCCTTCGGCACCACCTTCCTGACCGGCGCGACCGCCTCCCTGGCCGTGCTCCTCCTGCACATCCGCAACGGAACGATGCTGAAGGTGGAGGCGGTGACCGAGTTGGTCACCGTGGTGACCGTGGCCGCTCTGGCGCTGCTCACCAACCGGGTCGTACGGCGCAGTGGCGAGCGGCTCGCCTCCGCGCGCGGGATCGCGGAGGCCGCCCAGCGCGCCCTGCTCCCGACCCCGGTCGAACGGATCGGCGGGCTCCACGTCGCCGCGCGGTACGAGGCCGCGCAGGCGGACGCGTTCATCGGCGGTGACCTCTACGCCGTACAGGACACGCCGTACGGAGTACGCCTGATCGTGGGCGACGTACGAGGCAAGGGACTCGAAGCGGTGGAGGCGGTCGCCATCGTGATCGGGGCGTTCCGCGAGGCCGCCGAGCAGGAGTCCACCCTCGAAGGGGTGGCGCAGCGGCTGGAGCGGGCACTGCGGCGCGAGGGAACCCGCCGGGACAGTCTCGACGCGGTGGAAGGCTTCACCACGGCCGTGCTGGCGGAGATCCCGCACGACGGTGGCGGGCTGCGGCTGGTGAACCGGGGGCATCCGGAGCCGTTGCGGCTGTACGCCGACGGGAGGGTGGAGGCGCTCACGCCCGCCGAAACCGCGCTGCCGCTGGGGATGGGCGACCTGGCCGGCTGGCCCGACCGAGCGGAGGAGCATGAGTTCCCGCCCGGAGCCACCCTGCTCCTCTACACGGACGGGCTCTCCGAGGCGCGGGACGCGGCCGGGAACTTCTACGACCCGCAGGAACGGCTCCGGGGCCGCATTTTCTCGGGGCCCGACGCGTTGCTGGCCGCATTGGTCACCGATGTGCGGCAGTACACGGGCGGCGGTTCGACCGACGACATGGCGCTGCTGGCGGTCAGCCGCCCTGCGGAGAGACAGTCGGACCGGCGTACCACCGTACCGGTGGTCGGCAGGAACGGACACGGTGCGTAGTCGAAAGGCACCGCTCCGCATAACAATTGACGAACCATCAGGGTGCGGGTGTTTTGTGAGAGGCGGTCAACTCGCCCGATATCGCACCCTCCTGTCCCGGAAAGTCCGGCCGGGGAGCCTTAACGATCAATGGGAACAGCTTGGAATCCGGCCCTGGTGTCTATTAACGTTCGATAACGCAGCGCGGTCGTCCCAGCCGTCGCAAGAGACGGCACCGTGCGCATGCGCCGAATTCCGCAAGGGAACCGGGGAACCACCAACTTGGGGTGAATCGGGCTGAAACCGGCCCGTAGGAGACCTTCCTGCTCCGAACCCGTCAGCTAACCCGGTAGGCGAGAAGGAAGGAAAGGAGCACGCCTCCGTGGCGTCCAACAGCCCTGCCCCCGAAGTAACCCGGTTCATGACGAAGTCAGTTCCGGGAGGCACCGAAGGATTCGGCGTCGAGGAGGGGGCGTGGGAGGAGTGGAACCCCACTGAGGACTCCGTCCGTCCCGTACGCGGCCGGCACCGCGTCGCCAAGCAGCGCGGCGGACTCGCGCGCAGCTCCACGGTTCTCGGAGTCGGCGTCATCGCCGCGGTCGGCGCAGGCGGCATCGCCACCGCGCAGGACAAGCCGGCCGTCACCATCTCGCTTCCCGACTCCATCACCTCCGCGCTGCCGGACGCCGGATCGCTGCCCGGCGTGGGCGCGCTGATATCCGGTGACGACAGCGACGAGGACGAGAACACCTCGGTCGACGCCCCGCTCACCATGGCCGGCGTCAGCGCCGAGGAGGCCCAGCAGGGCACCACCGACGCGGGCGAGGCACTGCGCACCCGCATCCTGCTCCAGGCCGAGCAGCAGCAGGACGCCGCCGACGCCGAGGCCCGGGCCGCCGCGGAGAAGGCCGCGGCCGACACGGCAGCGGCGGAAGCCAAGAAGCAGCAGGACGCCGCGACCGCGAAGGCGGCCGCGGAGAAGAAGGCCGCGGAAGAGGCGGCGAAGGCCGAGGCGGAGGCCGAGCGGCTCGCCAAGCTGGCGGCCGGCTACTCCCTCCCCACCTCTTCCTACACCCTGACCTCGCACTACGGTCAGTCCGGCTCGATGTGGTCCTCCGGTCAGCACACCGGTCTCGACTTCGCCGCGCCGACGGGTACGCCGGTCAAGGCGGTCCACGGCGGGACCATCAAGTCGGCGGGCTGGTCCGGGGCCTACGGCTACCGCATCGTGCTGGAGCTCGCGGACGGCACGGAGGTCTGGTACTGCCACCTCTCCTCGATGTCCGTGACCTCCGGCCAGGTCACCAACGGCGAGACCATCGGGCGAGTCGGCGCCACCGGCAATGTCACCGGCCCGCACCTGCACCTGGAGGTGCGCACGGGCGGAAGCACGGTCGACCCGCTGGCGTGGCTGCGCGGCAAGGGCCTCACGGTCTGATCTCCGAGGGCCCGGGGGCGGTCCGGAATACCGGAACCGTCCCGGCCTGTTGATCAACGAATGACCTCTCTCCGCAAGCTGGGTACGTCCAGCCTTCAGGTCTTCCCCCTCGCTCTCGGCGGCAACGTCTTCGGCTGGACCGCCGACCGCGCGCAGTCCTTCGGTCCTCGACGCCTACACCGCTGACGGCGGCAACTTCGTACGTCCGGCGGCTCGGACGACTGGACCCGGTCAGAGCTGCCGGTGGCCGTACTGCCGGTCCGGCGGGTGCGGGCCGTGACCGCCTTGGCCGTGCGCCGGGCGGCCGGCGGGGTGGCTGTAATGCCCGTACGGGTGCGGCTGCCTGTATGGGTACGCGTGCGGCGCGGGCGCCGCGTACGGGATGTGGGGCCGTGGGAAAGGCATCACCGGCGCGGGCAGCGGTAGCCGGCCCGTCGCCCGGGCCGCGTAGACCAGCGCCGGGCCGGCCACCTCGCGGCGCTGCCACAGGTGGTGCAGCAGTTCCTGCTCGCGGGCGGTGAAGTCCGGGCCCGCCGCGCCGCGGCGGGCCCGGTGCCGGAGGAAGGCGAGCGACGTCGCGAAGGCCTCGTACTCGCCGACGGCGCGCGCCGCTTCCGGGCCCCGGGTCCGGCCCGCCATGCCGCGGGCCACTCTTCGGGCCCGCATCGAGGACAGCGCGAGGGGCTCGGCGGCGCCGAGCCAGCCGGCCGCCGCGTATGCGGGCAGCTCACCGGCGACCGTCCGGAGTTCGCCCTGCCGGGTCCAGACCGCCAGCCAGGTCAGCAGCCCGAAGACGGGCACCATGAAGGCCGCGTACACGACGTAGAAGCCGTACGCGCCGAAGGCCGTGGAGCCGTTCCAGACGGCGTGCGTCATCATCGCGAGGCCGAGGCCCAGCAGTGGAAACACGATCCTGCGCACCCGGCGGCCCTGGGCCGCCATCGCCGCGACACCGAACCCGATGCCTGTCAGCACGGTGAAGAGCGGGTGCGCGAACGGCGACATCACGATGCGGACGAAAAAGGTCGCCGCCGTCATCGAGGCCAGGCCCGAGCTGCCGCTCTCCACGTCCTCGCCGAACGCGTTGCCCAGATAGAGGATGTTCTCGGTGAAGGCGAAGCCGGTCGCGGTGAAGCCGGCTATCACCACCCCGTCGACGATGCCGGTGAAGTCCCGTCGGCGGAAGACGAAGACCAGCAGCACCGCCGCCGCCTTCGCGCTCTCCTCGACGACCGGGGCGACGACGGTGGCTCCCAGATGGTCCGCGCCGGCCGGGTCGGCGGTGGCCGTGGCGATCCAGCGGGTCGCGAAACTGTTCGCCACTATCGCGACCAGCGCGGCCGCGAAGGCGCCCCAGGCGAACGCGAAGATCAGGTTCTTCCAGGGGCCCGGCTCCACCCGGTCCAGCCAGCGGAACGCGGCCATCAGCAACGGCACCGGCAGGACCGAAAGGCCGAGTCCCACCAAGAAGCCCTGGGTACCGGTCTGTTCGCGCACGAGGGCCAGGATCACCAGCGCCGACAGTGCGAGCAGGGTGATCACTGCCCCCGCGCGGACCGCCCTGCTGCGCCAGAACGCGCCGCGCGGGCGGTAGCGCCAGTGCGCGCGCTCCGGGACCGCGTCGAACAGCGGCCGCTGCTCGCAGGGCGGGACCGGGGCTGGAGACGGGGGAGATGACACCCGTCGACCCTAACGAGGCGTAGCGGCACCTCGCGAGGACGTCTCAGTTCTGCGTGCGGCGGAACAGCAGGTCGTGTACGACGTGACCCTTGTCCAGGCCCTGGCCCTCGAAGCGGGTGAGCGGCCGGAAGTCCGGGCGGGCTGCGTAACCGCCGTCGGCCTGCGTGTTCTCAAAGCCGGGGTGGGCGCTGAGCACCTCGAGCATCTGCTCGGCGTACGGCTCCCAGTCGGTGGCGCAGTGCAGGACCGCGCCCGGCTTCATCCGGGTCGCCGCGAGGGAGAGGAATTCCGGCTGGATCAGCCGGCGCTTGTGGTGGCGCTTCTTCGGCCAGGGGTCCGGGAAGTACACCCGCAGCCCGTCGAGCGAGTCCGGCGGCAGCATCTCACGCAGCAGGATGACCGCGTCGCCGTTGGCCACCCGGATGTTGGACAGCCCGTTCCGCTCCGCCAGACTGAGCAGATTGCCCTGGCCCGGGGTGTGGACATCGACGGCCAGGATTCCGGTGTCCGGGTCCTCGGCGGCCATCTGCGCGGTCGCCTCGCCCATTCCGAAGCCGATCTCCAGGACGACGGGCAGTCCGCCGAACAGCTCGTCGAGACCGAGGACCCGCCGTCCGTCGATGTCGAGTCCCCACTGCCCCCACAGCCGCTGCAGCGCGTCCTCCTGGCTCGTGGTCACACGGCTCCGACGCGGCTGAAAGCTGCGGATCCGCCGTTCGTGGTGCGAACCGGCGGGATCGGGCGCGGGCCCGTCGGGGAAGCGGGGCGTGCTGCGGTCACGAGGGGACCGGCCGGCCTGGGGGGTGGTGTTCACGGACTCAATGGTGTTCGGGGACTCAGACACAATGCCCCGATTCTACGGCGACCGGCCGGGGCGCCCCGCGCTACACCCGGGCCTCGATCGCCGCCAGCGCGCGCCGGGCCACTTCGCGGCCGATCGGGAGCGAGGCGGTCGCCGCCGGGGACGGTGCGTTCAGAACGTGGACCGTGCGCGGTGCCTCCCGGATCAGGAAGTCGTCGGCCAGCGTTCCGTCGCGCAGTACCGCCTGGGCGCGGACGCCGGCCGGTGCGGGGCACAGGTCCGCCTCCGTGACGTCCGGGAGGAGCCGGCGGGCCGCCTGGGTGAAGGCGCGCTTCGACAGCGAGCGGTGCAGTTCGCCCGCGCCGTACCGCCAGTGGCGGCGGGCAATCTGCCACGATCCCGGCCAGGACAGCGTGCCGGCCAGCTCACGCGGGTGGACGGCGGACCAGCCGTACCCCTCGCGGGCCAGTGCCGGCACCGCGTTCGGCCCGAGGTGGACGCTGCCGTCGATGCCCCGGGTGAGGTGCACCCCGAGGAAGGGAAAGGCCGGGTCCGGCACCGGGTAGACCAGGCCGCGCACCAGCTCGGGGCGGCCCAGCTCGTAGTACTCACCGCGGAACGGCACGATCCGCATGGCCGGATCGTCTCCCGCGAGGCGCGCGACGCGGTCGCAGTGCAGCCCCGCGCAGTTGACCAGAGCGCGGGCGCGCAGAACCGCGCCGTCCGCCGTACGGACCGCGATGCCCGAGGCGCGGCGGCTGATCAGCGACACCTCCGCGCCGTACCGCACTTCTGCTCCCGCGTCGGTCAGCAGGTCCGCGAGTCGTGAGGCCACCTGGCCGTAGTCGACGATTCCGGTCGTGCCGACCCGGATCGCCGCCAAGCCCCCTACATACGGCTCGTACTCCGTGAGCTGGGCCGGGCCCAGCTCACGGACCGGAATGCCGTTCTCCCGGCCACGCTGGACCAGGGCGTGCAACCGGGGCAGCTCGGCCCGGTCGGTGGCGACGATGAGCTTGCCGGTGACCTGGTGCGGTATGTCGTGTTCCGTGCAGAACTTGACCATCTCGGCCGCGCCCTGGACGGCGAACCGGGCCTTCAGGGACCCAGGGCGGTAGTAGATGCCGCTGTGGATCACCCCGCTGTTGCGCCCCGTCTGGTGCCGGGCGGGTCCCGGCTCCTTCTCCAGCACCGTCACCCGGGTGCCCGGCGCGAGGCGCGTGATCGCGTACGCCGTGGACAGGCCGACGATCCCGCCGCCGATCACGACCACATCGCAGCCGTCACTCATCACTCCACCTCCCACCCCGATAGTGCACTGGCCCACTGACAATGCCCTCAAACCAGGTGGGCGTCGGCCGTACAGCATCCGCGATGGACTACGCGGGTGCCACCAGCAGGGGACGGGCCCGTTCCCGCAGCTCCGCGACGCGCGGCTCGTCGCCGTACGGTTCCAGCCGGTGCAGCAGATCACGTACGTACTCCGTCGTACGTGCCGAGGAGATCCGCCCGGCCACCTCCACCGCCCGGGTCCCCGCCGCGCACGCCGCGTCCAGATTCCCCGACTCCAGTTCGGCGACCGCGCTCACCACCAGACGCAGCCCGTGCGAGCGGACGAACTCCTCGGTCGGCCGGGACAGCGCGTGCTCCGTGAAGCGGCGCACCTGCCGCGGGGCTTTCAGGTCGCGGTAGCACTCGGCGGCGTCCGCCGCGAAGCGGTCGTACGAGTAGAAGCCCAGCCAGGTCGGATCGGCGTCGCCGTCCCGTGACCGCTCCAGCCAGCCCTCCGCCGCCTTCAGCGAGGTCCCGGCCGCCTGCGAATCGCCGGCCTTGGCATGCGCACGGGCCTCCACCAGCCGGAAGAAGCTCATGGTGCGCGCGGTGGCCAGACCCCGGTTGCGCTCCAGGGCGGCCTGCGCCAGGTCGACCCCCTCGTCGGCGAAGTCCCGGTAGGTGGCCTGGAGCGACATCGACGCCAGTACGTACCCGCCCAGCGGCACGTCGGCCGCCGCGCGCGCGAGCCGCAGCGCCTGGATGTAGTACCGCTGCGCGGCCTCCTGCTGGCCGGTGTCGAAGGCCATCCAGCCGGCGAGCCGGGTCAGTTCGGCCGTCGCGCCGAAGAGCGCCCGGCCGACCTCGTCGGAGTACGAGCCGAGCAGCAGCGGCGCCGCGTCGACCCGCAGACACTCCGGGACCATCGACGAACGCCAGTCCCCGCCGCCGTACTTGGAGTCCCAGCGCCGCGCGTCCTCCGCCGCCTCTCGCAGCTTTGCCACGTCGCTGTGGCCCACGCGCTGCGGCGATGCGTCCGACCCGGCCGGCGCCTCACCGGCGACGGCCGGCGCGCCCGCGGCCGGTGCCTCCCGGGCGACCGAGCTGTCGGCGGGCGTTATCAGCCAGCGCGAGGCAGGCGTCGCATATGCCGTGACGGCGAACGATCCGGCGAGAGACTGCCAGATCCCGCCGCCGGTCCGCCGGCCCGCCAGATCCAGCCGGTACAGGTCGGTGGCCGAGCGCACCGCGGCCCCGACGTCGCGTGGGAACGCCAGTCCCACCTCCGGCGCCGGATCGGCGTCGGCGAGGCCGATTTCGTGCAGCGGGACCGGGCGGCCCAGCTTGGCGCCGATCGCCGCCGCGATGAGATGCGGCGCGGCGCCCTGCGGCACCATCCCCTTCGAGACCCACCTGGCCACCGAGGTCTTGTCATAACGAAGCGTCAGACCGCGCTGCGCACCGAGGTCGTTGACCCGCCGCGCGAGTCCTGCGTTGCTGATACCCGCGAGGGCGAGGACGGTGCCGAGCTTCTCATTCGGCTCACGGAGCTCCCTGGACATGCGCCACCCCTCGACACACAGACGGCCGCCGGGGCATAGGCACCCGGCATTCGTAAACCCAGCGTAGTTCGCCGCATCCCAAGCGTTAAGAGGCAGAGTTCCGTATGGCGAGATTGTTGTCCGTACGCATGGGTGCGGCAGGAGCACTGTGCTCCCGGTGTGTGGCCGTGCGCCTGCGCGTGCGCTCTGGTCCGGCCACGGGGGGAGCGCTTCCATGTGGGGTGCGTGGGTCGGCCCACTGCACTGGGTTCAGTGGGCTGGGGGACACCGCCGTCTCAATCCCCGCGGGCGGCGGACCGGTCCGGGAGGCGAACAGCGCCTCCCGGGCTGTGCGCTCACCACCCACACGCGAACGCGCGAGATTGGCTGAATGGCGCCTATGGCGCGGATCGCCAAATACCCCCTTCCGGGGGCGCATTCGCTCGCTGACGCGCGCCCCGGAGTCCCTCCCGTACGGCGTGGTCGTGGCAGCATGGTCCCGAACTACTTCGGTGCGTGCGGTGTGGTTGTCCACAGCCTGTGGAGGCGGCGATGCGGTGGTTGGTGGGGTGGAGCAGTATCGCCGCAAGTTTTGGTACGGCCGGGGCGGTGGGAACCGGTGGGGCCGGTGGTGACTCCGAAGCCCGCACCGTGCACCCCGTCGGCTCCCAACTCCTGTGGGGCGACCCCGATCCGCTGTGGGCCGTGGGCGACTGGCGCCCGGACGAAATCCGTACCGTCAGCGTCGACAACCCTGTCGGCTCGGCCCCGAGAGTCACGCCGGGAAGGGACCCCCAGGGGACTCCCGTCACCCGGCTCGCCGTCCTCGGCTGCTGCGGAGCCAGTGACGAGGAGTTGAGAGTGGGCCTGCTCGCGGCGCGCGGCGGAGCCCTGCGCCATCTGACGAACTGGTCCGGCAGCTATGCGGCCGTCGTCCAGGTCGGCCGCCGTATCACCGTCGTCGGCGATCTGGCGGGCGCCCGGCCGGTCTTCTACACCCCCTGGGCGAACGGCACCGCGTACGCCACCGCCGCCCTCCCGCTCGCCGACCTGATCGAAGCCCAGCTGGACATCGGTCACTTGGCGGCTCTGCTCGCCTGCCCCGATGTGCCGGAGGCACTGCGCGACGGCACGCCGTACGCCGGGGTCCGGCGCATTCCCCCCGGCCACGCGCTCATTCTGCGCGAGGGCTCGCGCGAGATCACCGGCTACGAACCCGTCGCCTCGCTCGCCGTCGCCGCGCCGCAGGTCGAGGCCGCGCGTGCGGTCGACGGCGTGCGCGAGGCGCTCGTAGAGGCGGTACGGGCCAGGCTCACCGCCCCCCGGCACGCCCCCGAGTCCCTGCCGTACGATCCCGGTCCCGTCCCGGGCATGGGCCCTGCCGAGCGCCGCGCAGCCCGTGGCGGGCCCGCGCCCGGCATCGGCGCGGACCTGTCCGGCGGCAGCGCCTCCGCCACGCTGGCGCTGCTCGCCGCCGGGCTGCCCGGAGTGCCGGGCACGATCCTCGGCCACGGCACGGGCGCGGGCGAACGGCTGCTCGCCGTCACCTTCAACGACCTGGCCACACGGGGCCGCGAGGCCGAGCTCGAGCGGGCCCGTGCGATCGCCGCCAACCCGCGCCTGCACCACGTGGTCGTCACGGCCGCCGAGGAAGCCCTCCCCTACGCGGAACTCGATGGCCCGCTCACCGATGAGCCGGGCCCCTCCCTCATCACCGCCGACCGCCACCGCCGCCGGCTCGCCGCCGGCAGCGCGGACCACTTCATCGGCCACGGCGCCCGCCAGGTCCTGGACGCGCACCCGGCGCGGCTGGCGGACCTGTTGATGGACCGCCGCCGGCGCCACCTGCTGCGCCCGGTCGCCGCACTCGCCAAGGCCGACGGCCCCTCGGCCCACTCCCTCTTCGTGCCGCTGACCGTCTACCGGGCCGCGCGCCGTCTCGCCCGTACGTCCTACCGCGCCGGGATCGAGGATGCCGCCACGCGTCTGCGCACCTACGACTTCGACGAGTCGGCCGGGGTGGTCGATGCCTCGGTGGCCGCCCTCGCCTGGTCCCGGCCCGGCCCGGCCGCGCGCTGGCTGACCGGTGAGGCGCTGGCTGAAGTATCGGTTCGCCTCCATGCGTCCGCGACCCGCCCCGCCTCGGTCCTGCGCCCCGGTGAGGCCCGCGCCCGCGCGGCGCTGGCACGGCACGCGGCCGACCACCGGGTCTTCGAGCAGGCCGCCGAGGTCCGCAGCCAGCGACTGCACGCCCCGTTCCTGGACAACCAGGTCGTACGGGCCTCCCGTGCCCTTCCGGAGGCGTTGCGCGTCCAGCCGGGTGCCCGCGCCGAGATCCTCCGTACGGTCCTGTCCGGCGCCGGGGTCCGGGAGCTTCCGCCCGGCTGGGGTGCCACCTCCCAGGCAGCCTCGGCAGCGGCTGTCCGCGCCGGCCTGCGCGCCGCGGTCGGTGACCTGATCGCCCTGTTCGACGCCCCGCTGCTGGCCGACGCGGGCCTGATCGAGGCCCGGGTCGTGCGCAGGGCGCTGCGGGCGGCGGCCGAGGGCGAGGCGGTTCCGCTGGACGGCATCGCTGAACTGGTCTCCACGGAACTGTGGCTGCGCCGCCTGCTCGCCCGCCGCGGAACCTGCTGGACCGGCTCGGCGGCCCCCCGTCAGCGGGCCGTGGCCGGCGGAGTCGTCCCGCGCCCGAGCCTGTAGCCCGCTGCACCAACGCCTGCGGCGGCGGCGGCGAACCGGCCCCGCAGAAGTACTGGGTGGACACCTTCGCCGACGCCACCGGCTACACCTCACCGAACTGCGTCGGCAAGAACACTCCGGAGTGTGCTCCGCAGGGCACGCTGCGCGCCGGAAGCAACTACGTGTTCTGCAAGGTCAGGGGCGACAAGGTCAGCAGCGGCGACGGAAGTTCCTTCAACCACTTCTGGCTGCGCACCGACCTCGACGAAGTGAAGCCGGGCAAGAGCGCCCGGGCGTACGTCTCGGCGTACTACCTCCAGCGGTGGGGCAACGACGAGGCAAAGGACAACAGCGGAGCGGTGATCCGGGACTGCGGCCCGGGCGAGTGAGGGCGCCGGCCTCCCGGGCGTAGCGGCCGGCCGGGCGCAGGCCTCGCGCGCCCGGGCAGCGGCCTGCCCGTGGGAGCCGCCTACTCGTGAACCACAGCTGCTGAGGCTCCGGATGAGGGCGGCGGGCCGGCTTCGGCCGGCGCGCCGCCCCGCCGGCGCGAGATCGCAGGCCTGCCCCGGACCGCCCAGGCCTGCCCGGGACCGCCCGCCCAGGACTCGGGGCGACCGTATCGGCGCAGGTGGGGGTAGCGTCCACGCATGGCAGCCTTCGATCCCTGGTCACCCCAGTTCGTGGCCGATCCCTACCCCGCCTACGCCGACCTCCGCGCCCGCGGCCGGGCGCACCGCTTCGCGCCGACGAACCAGTGGCTGATCCCGCACTACGCCGACGTCAGCGCCCTGCTGCGCGACCGCCGGCTCGGCCGGACGTACCTCCACCGCTTCACGCACGAGGAGTTCGGCCGTACGCCTCCGCCCGCCGCTCACGAGCCCTTTCACGTCCTCAACGGCAACGGGCTGCTCGATCTCGAGGCCCCGGACCACACCCGCATACGGCGGCTGGTGTCGAAGGCGTTCACCCCCCGTACGGTCGAACGGCTCGCCCCCACCGTGCACCGGCTGGCCGAGGAGCTGGTCGACGGCCTCGTCGCCGACGGCGGCGGAGATCTGCTCGCCGCCGTGGCCGAGCCGCTGCCCGTGGCCGTGATCGCCGAGATGCTCGGCATTCCCGAGCCCGACCGACCCCTCCTGCGTCCCTGGTCGGCGGACATCGTCGGCATGTTCGAGCTGAATCCCACGGAGGAGGCAGCCGCCCGTGCCGTGCGGGCGTCCGTCGAGTTCTCGGCGTATCTGCGGGAGCTGATCGCGGTACGGCGCACGGCCCCCGGCGAGGACCTGGTCTCGGCGCTGATCGCCGCGCACGACGAGGACGACCGGCTCAGCGAGCAGGAGATGATCTCCACCTGCGTGCTGCTGCTGAACGCGGGCCACGAGGCGACGGTGAACACGACAGCCAACGGCTGGTGGACCTTGTTCCGCCACCCCGAGCAGCTCGCCGTCCTCCGAGCCGCCCCGGACGCGCTGCTGCCCACGGCCGTGGAGGAGCTGATGCGCTTCGACACGCCGCTGCAGATGTTCGAGCGCTGGGTGCTGGACGACATCGAGGTGGGCGGGACCGTCATCCCACGCGGCTCCGAGGTCGCGCTGCTCTTCGGCTCGGCCAACCGTGATCCTGCCCGGTTCCAGGACCCGGACGCCCTCGACCTCTCCCGCAAGGACAACCCGCACATCACTTTCGGCGCGGGCATCCACTTCTGCCTCGGCGCCCCGCTCGCCCGTCTCGAGCTGGCCGCGTCCTTCGGTACGTTGCTCCGCAAAGCCCCCTCGCTCCGGCTCGCAGCCGAGCCCGAGTGGAACCCGGGCTATGTGATCCGCGGGCTCAAGGAGATGCTGGTCGTGGTCTGACCGCCTGGGCGGGCGGGCGTGCGGTCGCCATGGACCTTCGGCCCGGCCGGCCCCGCCGGCCCCGCTCGGACCTGTCCGGACGCGAAGAGGTGCGGCTCCGGACTCCGCCAGGATCCGGCGCCGCGCCTACGGGGGCCGCCCACCAGGGGCCCCGGTTGCGCCGGGCCGATCCAGCCGAGCGCGAGGCAGGTCCCGACCACCGCCCAGGACGCCACCGCTGCCCTGGGCGCCGTACAGCGCGCGGTCTTTTTCGATTTTCTCCAGAAGGAGATGCACCGTGGCTGGACCGGGCGATCAACCGGCCTGACGAGATCGCCCGGTCATGGCCTACAGGGCGCTCGAAGCCGGCACCGTCAGCGACCACGCCCCCGGCCGCACCGTCCATGTCCGCGTCCGCACCGGTCCGGCCACCACCACGTCCGCGCGGTAGCGGAAGTCCGCCCCGGACACCGTCACGGCGAGCGCCCGCGCCCGTACCGGATCGGCCTCCCGGCGACGTACGACCACCTCGGCCCGGCCGCCCCGCGACGACAGCGACACGTCCTCGACCGGCTGGTCCAGATCGCTGAGCAGCACCCCGTCAGCCTCGACCCGCAGCCGGTACGTACCCGCGGGCTGCCCGGCGGTGACCGGTGCGGGCCGCACCAGGGTCCGTACCAGCGACCGGCAGGCATGCCACACCGACACCGATCCGGCGGGCGCCGGCCTGGCCATGAACGCCGGGATGCGCATGTGGCCCAGCACCACCCCGTCGCTGTCGTCCACCAGCAGGTCCAGGCGCCGTTCCGCACCGTCCAGTACGGCACGGGCCGCGGCGACCGTGCTCACCGGCACGCCCAGCGAGTGCGCCAGCACGAGGGTGGCGGGGGCACCCACCGGCACCAGGGACAGCGCGCCGCAGTCCAGCTCGCGCTCGCGGTGCAGCAGGGACACCGTCCGTGTGAGGGTCCGGTCGTCACCCACGAGCACGGGGCGGCGACTGCCCCGGCGGGCGAGCGCCCGCGCGAACTCCTCGGGGCCGTCCGGCAGGCAGACCTTCGCGGTGGCCCCCGCGCACAGCACGTCTTTCGCGATCCGTACGGACTCGCCGTCGAGGCGGCGCGCGACCGGGTCGACGAGCACGAGCAGGGGGTCGACGGGTCCTGCGTGGCTCATGGTGGGCTCTGGAGCCGACACCTCGGTCCTTCCTCGGGTAGCATCTTTGTGCAAGAGCCCCTTGCGCTATTGCGCCAGGGGCTTCGTCTATTCCGGGGTACCGGTCCGACGGCTCAGTCCTGCGGTGTACATCGTCGTACGCCCCCTGACCTTGGACATGCCCCGCCCGGAAGGGGTGTACGCCTGTGCCCGCACTTGTGCTGCTCGGTGCTCAGTGGGGTGACGAGGGCAAGGGAAAGGCCACCGACCTCCTCGGTGGATCTGTGGATTATGTGGTGCGCTACCAGGGCGGTAACAACGCCGGTCACACGGTCGTCGTGGGCGACCAGAAGTATGCGCTCCATCTCCTCCCTTCCGGAATCCTCACGCCGGAATGCACTCCGGTGATCGGTAACGGAGTCGTTGTCGACCCGGCGGTCCTGCTCTCCGAGCTGAGCGGGCTGAACGAGCGAGGCGTCGACACGTCCAAGCTCCTGATCAGCGGTAATGCTCACCTGATCACGCCGTATCACACGACCGTCGACAAGGTGACGGAACGGTTCCTTGGCTCGCGCAAGATCGGAACCACCGGGCGCGGCATCGGCCCGGCCTACGCCGACAAGATCAACCGTGTCGGTATCCGGGTCCAGGACCTCTACGACGAGTCCATCCTGACCCAGAAGGTCGAGGCCGCTCTCGACTTCAAGAACCAGATCCTCGCCAAGCTCTACAACCGCCGCGCGATCGACTCCGCGAAGATCGTCGAGGAGCTGCTGGGCTTCGCCGACCAGCTGAGCCCGTTCGTCGCCGACACCACCCTGATCCTCAACAACGCCATCGACGAGGGCAAGGTCGTCCTGTTCGAGGGCGGCCAGGGCACGCTGCTCGACGTCGACCACGGCACATACCCCTTCGTCACCTCCTCGAACCCGACCGCGGGCGGTGCCTGCACGGGCTCGGGCGTCGGACCGACGAAGATCAGCCGGGTCATCGGCATCCTGAAGGCGTACACGACCCGCGTCGGCGCGGGCCCGTTCCCGACGGAGCTGTTCGACGAGGACGGCGAGGCGCTGCGCCGCATCGGCGGCGAGCGCGGCGTGACTACCGGCCGTGACCGCCGCTGCGGCTGGTTCGACGCGGTAATCGCCCGGTACGCGACCCGGGTCAACGGTCTGACCGACTTCTTCCTCACCAAGCTGGACGTGCTGACCGGCTGGGAGCAGATCCCGGTCTGCGTGGCCTACGAGATCGACGGCAAGCGCGTCGAGGAGCTCCCGTACAGCCAGTCCGACTTCCACCACGCGAAGCCGGTGTACGAGTACCTGCCCGGCTGGACCGAGGACATCAGCAAGGCGAAGACCTTCGCGGACCTGCCGAAGAACGCGCAGGCGTACGTGAAGGCGCTGGAGGAGATGTCGGGCGCGCCGATCTCGGCGATCGGCGTGGGCCCGGGCCGCACGGAGACGATCGAGATCAACTCGTTCATCTGAGGCAGCGGCAGAAGCACGGCAGGCCGTCGGCCGGAACCTGAGGTGCGTGCCCTTCGGGCGCGCACCTCAGGTGTATGTGGGCAAGGGTGGAGCGGGTGTCAGCCGATGACGTACGTCCTGCCGAGGACCGTGGCGTGCTCCAGGACGTCCTCGAGCGGGTCGTCGATCTGACCCGTGGAGATCAGTGACACGCGAGGCGCGTTGTGCGAGCCGGCGTGCGTCTCGTCGGCGTACGCGGTACCGCCGCCCAGCAGTACTGACGCCAGCATCGTCGCGCCACAAGAAATCAGCCTGGTCTTCATTTCTTTTCCTCGCCTTGCGTGTTCATCGGATCCCATGCCGAACTGCGTATCCATCCGATCGGCTCAAAGGTCACGCCGGAACGCGCAAGATCATCCGAACCGGTAGTGGGCCATGGGGTCGTTGCTTGGCGCGTGTGACCGATGAGCGGACATCGCTTACCAGGCGGGTTCCACGCCTTCGGGCAGCCGAGGCATCGCCTGGTGCAACGATTCGGTCGGAGGCAACAAGTGCGACCAGCATTACGTCCGCTTCGCCGCGGCCAATCCGCCGGCCAGCACCACGTGCCATGAGACGGGCCACGCGGTCGGGTTGCCGCATGGTCGGAACGCTTCGCCGAGGCTGAGCCAGACGGACTCCCGGCTGGCCTGCATGGTGACGCCGTCGGCAGTGGCCTCGATCGGTGCGCACAACAAGTCCATGATCAACGCGGCTTACTGAGGGGGCGGAAGATGCAGCTCACGCGCAGCAGAATGCTGGGCGCCCTGGCCGCCACTGTCGTGGTCGGGTCGCTGGTCGGGACATGGATCGGGATGCCCGGATCCGAATCGCGTACGCCTGCCGACGGCGTGGTGATCGCCGAGGCCGATGATGTGCTGCCGTCGGTGTCGGGTACCGACTGGGTCCCGAGACGGTCCACGGCGCTCTGCTCGGCGGCCGGAGCCGGACGGTCGTCGCCGGCTGCCAGCATCAACTCCCTCAGCCGGTACCTGCGGCCGGTGGACCGCACCGTGTTCGCCACCACCAGCCGGGCGATCCCGTACAGCCACGGCAGTGGTTCACCCCTGACCTCGGCCCTCCTGCGCCAAGCCGTCAGATACACCTCGGACAGCGCGTCCTCCGCCGCTTCGTGCGGCAGCCTGCGCCGAAGGAACCGGAGCACGGGCACGCAGGTGTCCCGGTAGACCGTTTCGAACCTGCTCCACTCGTCCAATCGCCCGCCCTCCCCAGGGTCCGGAGCCGCTGCTGAATGCCTCACACCCTGTATGTGTCCGGCACTCGCGCTGCCTTACAGCCCTCGGCGGGGAGTTTCTTCCGTCAGTCGGCTTTCGTGTACCTGACGGGCGCGCCCGTACTGCCCACCAGCTCACGCACCAGAGTCCGCTCGTCCGGCATGTCCAGCCGGCTCCACTGGCCGGGTGCACAGTCCACCGGGTCGCCGGAGACGACCTGGGACGGGTTGAGTTCCAGCGGTGGGCCGGGAGCCCGGAGCGTGGCTGTCCAGCGGCAGGTGTAGGTCGGGCCCTCACCCGTCAGGTTCATCACCGTGTCGCCCAACTCGCCCTGGCCGATCGTCAGGACACGGGTGTGCTCACCGTCGTCCGTCTCGAAGCCGGCCCGCCAGGTCCCCACGTACTCGAGGGGGACGCCGCCGTCTCGCGAGGTGGACTTCGACGCGGACGGAGTCGGGGACGCCGACGTCGTCGACTGCTTCGGGTCGGTCGTGCCAGTACGCGTGCCGGAGGCAGCCGGGTCCTTCTCGCCGTGGCCGTCGCTCATGACGGCGTACACCCCGCCGCCCGCGCCCAGTGCGACCACCAGCGCCACCGCGACCAGCGCGGCGGTCGACCGGCCGTTGCGCGGCGGCTGTTCCGGAGTCGGCGGAGGGCCGTACGGGGGTGTGGGGCCGTACCCGTGCGAGGGGTGCGGATACCCGTACAGCGGGGGCGCCGGATGCGGATGCGCATACGCCGGTGGCGGCGGTGCCGGGGCGTGGGCAGGAGGCGGCGTCGGAGGGCCGATGACCGTCGGCATCGCGTGCACCGCCTGTGACGGGGACGCCGGGCCGGAGTCCTCTGCCTCCAGCAACTGCACCGCGTGGCGTCCCAGCTGGGCCACGAGTGCGGCCGGAAGCCAGGGTTCCAGCGCCCGCCCGTCGCACACCGTGTCATTGGCGCCGACCCGGGCCAGGATGTCCGCCGGAGTGGGGCGCGCGGCCGGGTCCTTGCGCAGGCAGTCGTGCACCAGGTCCCGCAGGGGCTCCGGGAGCCCGGAGATGTCGGGCTCCTCCTCGGCGATCCGGTACATCAGCGCGTGTACTCCGCTGTCGGCCGCGCCGAAGGGCAGGGCGCCGGTCGCCGCGTAAGCCAGTACCGAACCGAGACAGAACACGTCGCACGCCGGGGTGACCGGAGTGCCGCGTACCTGCTCGGGAGCCATGAAGCCGGGCGAGCCGACCAGCGCGCCGGTGCGGGTCAGACCGCCGTCGGTGACCGTCTGCAGGGCGCGGGCGATGCCGAAGTCGATGACTCGCGGGCCGTCGATCGTGATCAGGACGTTCGACGGTTTGAGGTCGCGGTGGATGAGACCGGCCGCGTGGATGTCCTGGAGCGCGTACGCGAGTCCGGCGGCGAGGATACGCACCGACCTCTCGGGCAGCGGGCCGTGGTCGGTGGAGACGACGGTCTGGAGGCTGGGCCCGGCGACGTACCCCGTCGCGAGCCACGGCACCGGCGCTTCGGTGTCGGCGTCGAGGACGGGCGCGGTCCACTGACCGCCCACCCGGCGCGCGGCCTGCACTTCCTGGCGGAAGCGGCCGCGGAACTCTTCCTGCGCGGCCAGTTCCCCGCGCACCAGCTTGACCGCGACCGTACGGCCGCGGTCGGAGCGGGCCAGGTAGACCTGCCCCATGCCGCCGGCGCCGAGTCGGGCCAACAACCGGTAGGCACCGATGCGTTGTGGGTCGTCGGGTCCCGTTCTCTCCATGCCGGCAGTCCCTCCCCCGCGCAAGACAAGCTCAACGGGCTGAGGATAGTGCCGCGGACACCGCCCAGGAGGACCATGGAAAAGGTCAGGAACTGACCTGTAGCCGACCCTGGTGCCGATCCCGCGATCACGGCCTCCACCCCGTCCCGTGTCCGAGGAGACAGCCATGAGTGTGAAGCCGGTTCCCTGGGGCGCCGAGGAGATCACCAGGGTCGTAGGTGACCCGCACCTGAATCCGTGGGCTCGGACAGGGTTTCCATCGCCTTCGACAACCTCTCCAGCACCCGTACCGTCTCGGCGAGTCCGCCCTCGCCGAGCGTGTCGGCGAGCCGCCCCGCCAGCTCCGCGTGGCCCGGGCCGATCCTGCGTATCGCGTCCCGGCCCTCCTCGGTCGGCCGCAGCAGCTTGGCCCTGCGGTGCGCGGGGTTCGGTACGTATTCGGCGAGCCCCTTCTCCGCCAGCAGGTCCGCGATCCGCTGCACGCTCTGCCGGGTGATCCCCATGGCGCGCGCGATGCCGGCGACCGGCAGCGGCTCGTTCAGAACCGCCCCGAGGACCTGCCACCAGGCCGCGGTGAGCCCCGCGGGTCTGGCCAGCTCCTCGGAGACGGACAGGAACTGCCCGTTCAGCCTGAACACGTCCAGCGCCGTCCGGCTGAGCAGGTCCTGCTCCGTGCGGTCATTCAACGCCTGCTCCTTCCGCGGCCATGAGGACTTCGTACGCGCTCAGGTCGGAGTCGTGGAAGAGCCGGTACCACGCGTCCAGCACCTCGCCCTCGTACACACCGAGTTTGCCGAAGACCTCGCGGGCGAACGCGACGGGCTCCGTCGGACCCGCCGTGATGAGGTCGCCGTCGGTGACCGCGTCCGTGTCGACGTACCGCCGGCCGCCCTCGTAGCCGGTGGCCGCGAGATAGCCGGCCGCCGCGCTGGTGTGCGCGCGATCGTCGAGCAGCCCCTCGCGGGCCAGCCCGGCGGTGGCCCCGCACATCGCGGCGACCGGCACTCCGGCCGCGAGGAACTCGCGCGCCTTGCGGGCGAAGGGGGCGAGTTCGTCGCCCATGTCCCAGAGCTCGGCGCCGGTGAGGATCAGCATCGATACGTCCGCATCGGAACCGGGGTGTACGTCGTTGATCGAGACGTCGGGCTGGATGCGGACGCCGCCCATGGTGCTGACGGGATCGAGAGAGGGGCCGACGGTCCTGATCGCGTAGCCGTGCTGGGCGAGGTGCGCGGTGGTGTGACCGGTCTCCCAGTCGGCGAACGTGGGATAGACGGCCAAGTAGACGGTTTTGCTGGTCATAACAGCTCCTTCATCGCGACCCCCGTGATGCCGATGTAAGTATCCTGTCAAATAGACAGCATGCTGTCAAGGTGAGGAGGGCCCCGAGAGATCCCCCCGAAGATCCCCGGAATCAGGCCGACACACTGTCGCGGCGAGCCGCCGAGCGCCGTACAGGACGCCGATGTCCCGTCCACCTTGTGGACTCTTAGCCTGTGGCCATGACCCCTCACGCCGATCCCGGAGCGGGAGCCGCCGTCAAGGCCGCCGACCGCGCGCACGTGTTCCACTCCTGGTCCGCCCAGGGCCTGATCGATCCCCTGGCCGTCGCCGGCGCCGAGGGCTCGTACTTCTGGGACTACGACGGCAACCGGTACCTCGACTTCTCCTCCCAGCTGGTCAATACCAACATCGGCCACCAGCACCCGAAGGTCGTCGCCGCGATCCAGGAGCAGGCCACCAGGCTCTGCACCCTCGCGCCGGGCTTCGCCGTGGACGTTCGCTCCGAGGCCGCACGCCTCATCGCCGAGCGCACCCCCGGCGACCTCGACAAGATCTTCTTCGCCAACGGGGGGGCCGAGGCCGTCGAGAACGCCGTCCGCATGGCCCGTCTGCACACGGGCCGTACGAAGGTGCTCTCCACCTACCGCTCGTACCACGGCGCCACGGCCGCCGCGATCAACCTGACCGGCGACCCGCGCCGCTGGCCGTCCGACACGGCCTCGGCGGGTGTCGTGCACTTCTGGGGCCCGTTCCTGTACCGCTCGACCTTCCACGCGGAGACCGAGCAGCAGGAATGTGAGCGCGCCCTGCAGCACCTCGAGGACACCATCGCCTTCGAGGGTCCGCAGTCGATTGCCGCGATCATCCTCGAGACAGTCCCGGGCACGGCCGGCATCATGACGCCGCCGCCCGGCTACCTGGCAGGTGTCCGCGAACTGTGCGACCGGCACGGCATCGTCTTCATCCTCGACGAGGTGATGGCGGGCTTCGGCCGTACCGGCACGTGGTTCGCGGCCGACCTCTGGGACGTCACCCCCGACCTGCTCACCTTCGCCAAGGGCGTCACCTCCGGCTATGTCCCGCTGGGTGGCGTCGCGATTTCCCAGGAGATCGCGGCCACCTTCGACCAGCGCCCGTACCCGGGCGGCCTGACCTACTCCGGTCACCCGCTGGCCTGCGCCGCCGCCGTCGCCACCATCGGCGTGATGGCGGAGGAGGGCATCGTCGAGAACGCGGCCCGTATCGGCGCAGACGTCATCGGCCCGGGGCTGCGCGAGATCGCCGACCGGCACCCCTCGGTGGGCGAAGTGCGCGGCCTCGGCGTCTTCTGGGCGCTGGAGCTCGTACGGAACAAGGAGACGCGCGAGCCGCTGGTCCCGTACAACGCGGCGGGGGCGGCCAACGCCCCGATGGGCGAGTTCGCGGCGGCCTGCAAGAAGAGCGGCCTGTGGCCCTTCGTGAACATGAACCGCACCCATGTCGTCCCGCCCTGCACGATCACGGAGGCGGAGGCGAAGGAGGGCCTGACCCTGCTGGACGAAGCCCTGACCGCGGCGGACGCGCATACCGTCTGAGCCCGCCCGGGTCTCGCGTCACAGACCGATTCCGCTGCCTGGCCTAAGGTGTCCGAAGCCCACGAAGGAGACGGACCCCATGGCCGGCAGCGGAGCTGTCACCCGCAACACCCTGCGGCAGCAGATAGCGGACGCGCTGCGCGACGAAGTGCTCGCGGGGCGGCTGCAGCCCGGGCAGGAGTTCACGGTGAAGCAGATCGCCGAGCAGTACGGGGTGTCCGCCACCCCCGTCCGCGAGGCGCTCGTCGACCTGTCCGCGCAGGGGCTGCTCGACTCCGACCAGCACCGCGGCTTCCGGGTCCACGAGTTCTCCGTCGACGACTACCGCGGCATGGTCGAGGCCCGGTCGCTGATCGGCGACGGGATCTTCCTGCGGATCACCGAGCGCGGCCCGGACGCCGGCGGCAGCGTGGCGCTGGTGTCCGTGCGGCGCCGGGCCGAGGAGGCCGGACGGGCCGCCCGGGTCGGCGACCTGGACATTCTCGTCGGCTACGACCTTCGCTTCTGGCGCGAGCTGGGCGCGCTCGCCGGGAACGTCTACATCTCGGAGTTCCTGCACCGCATACGGGTTCAGTGCTGGGTGTTCGCCGTCCCGCACCTGCGCCGCCACAGCCGGCTCGACGAGGTGCTGTGGAGCGGACACGGCGAGCTGGCGGACGCGGTGACCCGGGGCGACGGCGAGGCCGCGCGCGAAGCGGTTCAGGCGTACGACGAGCACGCGCTGGCGTGGGCCGCGAGGCTGGAGCGGGCCCGCCCGTGAGCACCGATCTGACCGTCGTCGTCCCTGCCTACAACGAGGAGCGGCGGCTCGGACCCACCCTGGAGGCGATCCGTGTGTACTTGGGCGCGGACCCGGGGCGCTGGGGCGACTGGGAGCTGATCGTCGTCGACGACGGGTCGACGGACGGAACCGCCCAGGCCGTGCGGGCCGCGTCCGCCAGGGAGCCTCGTATCCAGCTGGTGACCAGCGAGCGGAACCGGGGGAAGGGCCACGCCCTGCGGCTGGGGGTGCTCGCCTCGTACGGGCGCCGGGTGCTTGTCACCGACGCCGATCTGGCCACCCCGGTCGACGAGCTGGAGCGGCTGGACAAGGAGCTGGCCGAGGGGCGGGCGGCGGCGATCGCCTCGCGCGCGCACCCCGAATCCTCGATAGAGCGGCATCAGCACCGGCTCCGCGAATGGCTGGGCCGGATGGGCAACCGGCTCATACGGGCCGTCGCCGTACCCGGCATCCGGGACACCCAGTGCGGCTTCAAGCTCTTCGACGGTGACAAGGCCCGGGCCGCCTTCGCCGCCTCGCGCCTGGACGGGTGGGGGATCGACGTCGAGATCCTGCAGTTCTTCCGGCTGCAGGGCTGGCCGGTGGAGGAGGTGCCGGTGCGCTGGGCGCACCAGGCCGGCTCCAAGGTCGGTCCGGCCGACTACGTGGGGGTGCTGGGCGAGCTGATACGGCTGAAGGCGCGGGCCGTCCGGCTGAGGGCACGGGCGCCACGGCGGGGGGATCTCGTCGTCGCCGGCCTGTTCCTGCTGGTGTCCGTGCTGCTCTACCACGGGCTGTGGGCGGATCTCGACCGCCGCTACCTCGCCGACTCCATGCAGGACCAGAACCAGTGGGAGTGGTTCTTCGCGGTCACCGCGGACAACGTCTCGCACTTGCGGAATCCGCTGTTCACGACCCTCCAGAACTATCCCGACGGCGTGAACCTGATGGCAAACACCGTCATGCTCGGCCTCTCGGTCCCGCTCACACCGGTCACCCTGGCCTTCGGGCCGACCGTGACCTGGGCGCTCGTGCTGACCGTCGGCCTCGCCGCCACCGCAGTCTCCTGGTACCGGCTGATCGGCAAATGGCTGGTGCGCAACCGGTGGGCGGCCGCGCTCGGCGGCGCCGTGGCCGCCTTCGCGCCCCCGATGGTCTCGCACGCCAACGCCCACCCCAACTTCGTGGTCCTCTTCATGATCCCGGTGATCACCGACCGGGCGCTCCGGCTGTGCGAGGGCAGGCACGTCGTACGCGACGGGGTGCTGCTGGGGCTCTTCTCGGCGTACCAGATCTTCCTCGGCGAGGAGCCCCTGCTGCTCGCGGCGATGGGGATGCTGCTCTTCGCGCTCTCGTACGCCCTTGCCAGGCGCGACGCCGCCCGGACGGCCGCCCGGCCGCTGCTCAAGGGCCTGGGCATCGGGGCGGCGGTGGCACTGCCGCTGGTCGCGTTCCCGCTGTACTGGCAGTTCTTCGGGCCGCAGAGCTACCACAGCGTGCTGCACGGCGACCACGCGGGGAACAGCCCCCTGGCGCTGCTGGAGTTCTCCGGCCGGTCCCTCTTCGGTGACGAGACGACCGCCGACCCGCTGGCGCTCAACCGTACCGAGCAGAACGCCTTCTACGGATGGCCGCTGATCGCGCTCGCCTTCGCGATCACCGTGCGGCTGTGGCGGCATGCGGTCGTCAAGGCGCTGGCGTTCACGGCGGTGGCGGCGGCGCTGCTCTCGCTGGGGCCGAAGATCCGTATCCCGTACACGGACGTCATACTGCCCGGCCCGTGGCGGGCGCTGGCCCACCAGCCGCTCTTCGAGTCGGTCATCGAGGGGCGCGTGGCGATAGTCTGCGCGCCGGTGCTGGGCATGCTGCTCGCGATGGCGTGCGACCGGCTGGCGGCGACGCCGCTCCGTACGGACCAGCTGCTCGGTTTCTCGGCCGTGGCCCTGGCCCTGCTGCCGATCGTGCCGACACCGCTGCCGACGCGGGACCGGGCCGAGGTGCCGGCCTTCATCACGGAGGGCATGTGGCGCGACTACGTACGGGACGGCGAGTCGGTGGTGCCCGTGCCGCTGCCCGACCCCGGCAGCGCCGACGCCCTGCACTGGCAGTCCTCCACGGGCCTCGGTTTCCATATCCCCGGCGGCTACTTCAACGGGCCCTGGGGCCCTGACCGGACCGGCATCTACGGTGCCTCCCCCCGGCACACCTCGAACCTGCTGCGGGACATCCGCTACGGCGCCCAGGTGCCCGCCATCGGCCCCCAGTGGCAGGAGCAGGCCCGCTACGACCTGACGTACTGGAAGGCCGGCGTGATCGTCCTCGCTCCCCAGGACAACGACGCGGCGCTGCACCGCACGGTGCAGTTGCTGCTGGGGCGGCCGGGGAAGTGGGTGGGGGGCGCGTGGGTGTGGGATGTCGGTCGCCCCTGAGAGGTGTCTTCCGGATCATGTCCGAGCGAGCCCGAGTCGGCCCGAGTCGGCCTGATCCGGCCCGACCGGGCCCGACGGGTCCGGATGCGGCTCGGTGCGAAAGACGGCAACGGGCCGTCCCGAGGCCCACTGCCCTCTTCGCGCAGCGTGTGCGGAGCATTACGCTGTCCCGACCATCGCACTGGCAGAAGCTGCGACATTTCCGGGGGACGTCCCCCGAGCCCCCGATTAGGAGCCCCGTTGGCCTGTGACCTCTGGCTGGTCCCCCTCGTCGACGTGCTGTGCCACAGCCCCGACAATCCCTTCGCCGAAGAGATCGCCGCGTACGACAAGGCACTCGGCGAGGCCGGGCTGCCGTCCGTTCCCGTCTTCGCCTACATGCCGGGCCTTTCGGGTGATGTCGCCCCGGCCGCCGGCTTCGACTACGACGCGCTGCACTTCCTGCGCCGCGCGTACCTGCTGCAGATCTGCGGGCTCGCCGTGACGCCCGTGGACGAGCTGGGCGGAGACTACGAGCAGCTGCTGGAGATGTTCGAGGCGACGGCCCAGCAGTCGCACCTGGTCTGGCACTACGACCACGCCGGGGCCTACGTCCCCGTCGACTTCGGCTCCCCCCTCGGCAACGAGGAACTGCTGGCCGGCGGCGGTCCTCTGGGCTCCACCCAGGGCCTGCTGCGCGAGCTGGAATTCGTCGCCCCCGCCATCGGCATCGACCCGGGCAACCCGCCCGCCGCGCCCGCGCCCCCGCAGCGCCCCACCTCGCTCGAGGAGCCGGCGGGTCCCATTCCGTACGACGACAGCCCCTTCGCACGTGAGCGTCACGTCTGGCTGGGCCTGCACGCTGCCGCGACCCGCAGTCTGGGTCAGGGCTCGATGATCATTTTCAGCTGAGCGCGCTGAACCGGCTCACCGCGGTGGCTCCGGGGGACGCTGCCGCGGCATGTTGGGCCGCGTCCCCGGCGGCATCGGGAAGCGGCCGGGGTGCGCTCCGCTCTCCGTACGGGGCCCGCCCGTGCTCAGCGACTGCATGACCAGCGGCGCGGGCCCCGCCCGGAACTCCACCATCCAGTCCGCGGTCTCGGAGCGTACGAGGTCGCTGATGTCCTCCGAGAAGCGCCGCAGCACCGTCAGACAGCGCTCGGCGGCCTCGCTCGCGGTGCCCTCGGTCGGGCCGAGCACCTCGCGCACACTCTCCGATGCCCAGTCGAACTGCAATGCCTGCAACCGCCGGTGCACAGCCTGCGCGGTGGCCACGTCCCTTATCCACCCCGACGTCAGGCCGAAGAACCGGTCACAGGCCATACAGGCCGCCCCGAGCAGCAGCGACAGATAGCCGAAGCCCGACGCCCCGTCCAGCACCCGGGTCAGATCGAGCAGCGGCAGCGCGGCCCCGGCGATCGCCCCGGCCGCCGTACCCGTCCGCAGCCAGCGCGCGCCGCGCCGTTTCCACGCGCGGTCCGCCAGATACCACGCGGCGGTCCGCAGCGCGTCCCCCTCCACCCACCGGTACAGCTCGTCGAGGCGCTCCGCGGGCTCGCCCCAGTCCCCCGTGGGGAAGGGCCGGCCGGTCAGGTCGGCGGCTCTGGGCGCGCCTTCCTCCCGGGGTTCCCTGGGTGGCCCCTCGGGCTGCATGTCCGGCTGGCTCACCCGGCACTCCCTCTGCCTGCGCTGACGTGTGGTGGTGCGCGTGTGCGTACTGGTGCGCATGCCCTTACTACCGCCGAATGGTGGGCCGCGGGCCGGAAATCCTGGTATTTCCGCCCACAAGTGGGTCTTGATCAGGTAGAGGAGTGCAGGCCTTCTCACTCGAAAGAGTTGGTCCTTACGGTGTAGGGCGAGGTGCCCGGTGAGCACGTAGGCTCGGTTTCACTGAAGGACACCCAGACAGACGCCGTCTCACAGCCTCGGAGTGACCCGTGAATCCCGGTGGTGGCCAGCCCAACATGCAGCAGCTGCTCCAGCAGGCCCAGAAGATGCAGCAGGACCTCGCCGCGGCCCAGGAAGAGCTTGCCCAGACCGAGGTCGAGGGCCAGGCGGGCGGGGGCCTGGTCAAGGCCACCGTCACCGGCTCCGGCGAGCTGCGGGGCCTGGTGATCGACCCGAAGGCGGTCGACCCGACGGCCGCGACGCCCGAGGAGACGGCCGAAACCCTCGCCGACCTGGTCGTCGCCGCGGTCCAGGCCGCGAGCGAGAACGCACAGCAGCTTCAGCAGGAGAAGCTCGGCCCGCTGACCCAGGGCCTGGGCGGCATGCCGGGCCTGCCCTTCTAGGGTCTTCTGCGGGCCGCCCCCGGCAACTACCGTACGAACAAGAGCAGCACGAGCACGGCAAGCACGACAGCAGTACGAGCTGATCCGAGAAAGGCGTTCCGTTGTACGAAGGCGTGGTCCAGGACCTCATCGACGAGTTGGGCAGGCTGCCCGGCGTCGGTCCCAAGAGCGCGCAGCGGATCGCCTTCCACATCCTCCAGGCCGAACCGACGGACGTGCGCCGCCTCGCGCACGCCCTGCTGGAGGTCAAGGACAAGGTCCGCTTCTGCGCGGTCTGCGGGAACGTCGCCCAGGCCGAGCAGTGCCGCATCTGCGCGGACCCGAGACGCGATCTTGCGGTCATCTGCGTGGTGGAGGAGCCCAAGGACGTCGTCGCGATCGAGCGCACCCGCGAGTTCCGCGGGAAGTACCACGTGCTCGGCGGCGCCATCAGCCCCATCGAGGGCGTCGGCCCGGACGACCTGCGGATCCGCGAGCTGCTGGCCCGGCTGGCCGACGGCACGGTCACCGAGCTGATCCTGGCCACCGACCCGAATCTGGAGGGCGAGGCCACGGCGACGTACCTGGCCCGGATGATCAAACCGATGGGCCTGAAGGTCACTCGCCTCGCCAGCGGCCTCCCGGTGGGCGGCGACCTTGAATATGCGGATGAGGTCACGCTCGGGCGTGCCTTCGAGGGGAGACGACTTCTCGATGTCTGACGCAAACCTGCACGCCAGGTCGCAGGACCCGGACAGTTTCGCGGTCCAGATCGCCGACCAGATCGAGTCCTTCATCGTCGCGGTCACCGAGGTGGCCAAGGGCGACGAGCCGGACAGTGCGGTCCCGTTCCTGCTCCTCGAGGTGTCCCAGCTCCTGCTCGCCGGCGGGCGGCTCGGCGCGCACGAGGACATCGTCCCGGACGAGCGGTACGAGCCTGACCTCGGCCCGGAGCCGGACGTCGACGAGCTGCGCGAGCGGTTCGCGCTGCTCCTCGACCCGGTCGACGTGTACTCCGAGGTCTTCGATCCGTACGAGCCGCGCAAGGCTCCCGTCCCCTGCCGGATCTCCGACGACCTCGCCGATGTCGTCACCGATCTGCGCCACGGCATGGCCCACTACCGGGCGGGTCGCACCACCGAAGCCCTGTGGTGGTGGCAGTTCTCGTACTTCTCGAACTGGGGATCGACCGCCTCTGCCTGCCTGCGCGCGTTGCAGGCTCTGGTCGCGCACGTACGCCTCGACCAGCCGTTGCAAGCGCTGGACGGCCTGGACACGGACGAGGACCTCACCGAGGACGTGCTCGCGGAAGAGGCCGGAAGGGTGATGGCCGAGGAGATCGCCGGCCCGTTGGGGATCCGGCGCAAGGTGTGAGGTTGAGGTCGCATGCGAGGCGGGTGTGACGCCGGGCACGTTCGGAGTGGTCCGCGACCCGGTGGGCAGGTGTGGTCTGAGCAGTGCCGTACGCGTGAGTGATCAAGACGTGAACATCACGTCTCACGATGCGGTACACCGTGGGCGGTATCGGACTGCTCGATAGACTGAGCCGACCGCAGTAATGGATTGAGCGAGGAGCGCACGTGGGCCTTGTCGTGCAGAAGTACGGAGGCTCCTCCGTAGCCGATGCCGAAGGCATCAAGCGCGTCGCCAAGCGAATCGTCGATGCCAAGAAGAACGGCCACCAGGTGGTCGTCGTGGTATCCGCGATGGGCGACACGACGGACGAGCTGATCGATCTCGCCGAGCAGGTATCCCCGATCCCTGCCGGGCGTGAATTCGACATGCTGCTGACCGCAGGAGAGCGGATCTCCATGGCACTGCTGGCGATGGCGATCAAAAACCTGGGCCACGAGGCCCAGTCGTTCACCGGCAGCCAGGCAGGCGTCATCACCGACTCGGTCCACAACAAAGCGCGCATCATCGATGTCACGCCGGGCCGGATCCGCACCGCCCTCGACGAGGGCAACATCGCCATCGTCGCCGGCTTTCAGGGCGTGTCCCAGGACAAGAAGGACATCACCACCCTCGGCCGCGGCGGGTCGGACACGACCGCTGTCGCGCTGGCCGCCGCGCTGGATGCCGAGGTCTGCGAGATCTACACCGACGTGGACGGCGTCTTCACCGCCGACCCCCGGGTCGTGAAGAAGGCCCGGAAGATCGACTGGATCTCCTCCGAGGACATGCTGGAGCTCGCCAGCTCCGGCTCCAAGGTGCTGCTCCACCGCTGTGTGGAGTACGCCCGCAGATACAACATCCCGATCCACGTCCGCTCGTCCTTCTCCGGGCTGCGCGGGACCTGGGTCAGCAACGAGCCGCAAGGGGACCAGCAGGTGGAGCACGCCATCATCTCCGGAGTCGCCCACGACGTCTCCGAGGCCAAGATCACGGTCGTCGGGGTGCCGGACAAGCCGGGCGAGGCCGCGGCCATCTTCCGCACCATCGCGGACGCCGAGATCAACCTCGACATGGTCGTGCAGAACGTCTCGGCAGCCGCCACCGCCCTGACCGACATCTCCTTCACGCTTCCCAAGACCGAGGGCCGCAAGGCCATCGACGCCCTGGAGAAGGCGAAGGCCGGGATCGGCTTCGAGTCGCTGCGCTACGACGACCAGATCGGCAAGATCTCGCTCGTCGGCGCCGGCATGAAGACCAACCCCGGCGTCACGGCGTCCTTCTTCGAGGCGCTCTCCGACGCGGGCGTGAACATCGAGCTGATCTCGACCTCCGAGATCCGTATCTCGGTCGTCACTCGCGCCGACGACGTCAACGAGGCGGTCCGTGCCGTGCACACCGCCTTCGGCCTGGACAGCGACAGCGATGAGGCCGTTGTCTACGGAGGCACCGGCCGATGACCGGAACCCGGTCCGCCCCGACGCTCGCCGTCGTCGGGGCGACCGGAGCGGTCGGCGCGGTGCTGCTCGGGATCCTGTCCCATCACGCGGACGTCTGGGGCGAGATCCGGCTGATCGCGTCGCCGCGCTCGGCCGGCACCAAGCGGGTCGTACGGGGCGTGGAGACCGAGGTCGTCGCGCTCACCGAGGCCGCCTTCGAGGGCATCGGCGCCGGCGACATCGTGGTGTTCGTCGTGCCCGACGAGGTCGCCGCGCAGTGGGCGCCGGTCGTCGCGGCCAAGGGCGCGGTGGTGGTGGACAATTCGGCAGCTTTCCGGATGGAGCCGGACGTACCGCTGGTGGTCCCCGAGATTAATCCGCATGCCGTACGGATCCGTCCGCGCGGCATCATCGCCAATCCCAACTGCACGACACTGGCCATGATCGTGGCGGTCGGCGCGCTGCACGCCGAGTACGGGCTGAGCGAACTGATCGTTTCCTCGTACCAGGCGGTGAGCGGGGCCGGCCATGCCGGCGTCGACGCCCTGCGCAAGCAGATCTCCCTGGTCGCCGGTACGGAGCTGGGCGAGACGCCCGGCGACGTACGGCGGGCGGTGGGCGACGACACGGGCCCTTTCGCGGGGCCGATGGCGCTCAACGTGGTGCCGTGGGTGGGCTCGCTCCAGGAGGGCGGCTGGTCCTCCGAGGAGCTGAAGATCCGCAACGAGTCCCGGAAGATCCTGGATCTGCCGGATCTACGCGTGACGGCGACCTGTGTACGGGTCCCGGTGATCACCACCCACTCGCTGACCGTGCACGCGCGCTTCGAGAACGATGTGACGGTCGCGGCCGCGCACGAGATCCTCTCCACCGCGCCGGGCGTCGTGGTCTTCGACGACCCCGAAGCGGGCGACTTCCCCACGCCCGCGGACGTGGTGGGGACCGATCCATCCTGGGTTGGGCGGATCCGGCGATCGCTGGACGACCCCCGCGCGCTCGAATTTTTCGTGTGCGGCGACAATCTCCGTAAGGGTGCCGCTCTGAACACGGCTCAGATCGCAGAACTGGTGGCTGCCGAATTCTCGGCGGGCTGACCGGAAGCCTCTATATGATCTGTGAAGGTCTTGTGATCGCGGCGCTGTGATCAAGGTGATGGTCTGAACCACTTGTACTGCACCGTCATCGTGTTCGACGATTCGCTCCCCACCATCTGCAACCGGCAGTTGGGCGGGGGGCGTCTTTGCGGTCGCCACTTCGAGGCGCCGAACAAATGGGGCATTGGGGAAGAGCGGGTACGCATGAGGGCTTTCAACGCATCGTCAAAAGCGATGCCTTGCGCGTACAACCCTGACGGGGGGACACGTGTCCAACAGGCGTGGCAGAAGTTCTCGGCATTCTCGACATTGCGGCCATCCCGGTGCGGGGCGCAACCGTGCGTCCGCTCCGGCGCCCTCGTGCGCCCGGCGGGATGCCGGTGATCGCCCCCATGCCCGCCACGCGGCCCGCCCGCATACCGTCCCAGCGCGAGGGCGCTGAGGACGTCATGGCCGCGGGCACCACAGTCGACCACCTGACCGAAACGTACCGAGCCCACTACCGCTCCCTCCTCGGCCTCGCCGCACTGCTGCTGGACGACACCGCTTCGTGCGAGGACGTCGTCCAGGAGGCGTTCATCCGCGTCCACTCCGCGCGCAACCGCGTGCGCGACCCGGAGAAGACCCTCGCCTACCTGCGGCAGACCGTGGTCAACCTCTCGCGCTCCGCGCTGCGCCGCCGCATCCTCGGACTGAAGCTGCTCTCGAAGCCGATGCCGGACATGGCGAGCGCCGAAGAGGGCGCGTACGACCAGTTGGAGCGTGACGCGCTGATCAAGGCCATGCGTGGCCTGCAGCGCCGCCAGCGCGAAGTGCTCGTCCTGCGCTATTTCGCGGATATGACGGAAGCTCAGGTCGCCGCGACCCTCGGCATATCGCTGGGCTCCGTGAAGGCTTACGGCTCACGCGGGATCGCGGCACTGCGCGTCGCCATGGAGGCGTCGGCATGAGCAAGCAGAGGTACGAGCGGTACGACCCGGACGGGCCCGATGACGACCGGACTGGAAACGAAACAGTGAGCAACGGTCCGGAGACCACCCCTATCCCGTCGGCCGACCCGGCCGGCCCGGGTGCGGACGGCATTGGCGAGGTCCACCTGATTGCCGACGGCCTGGGCGCGGACAGCCTGGGCACGGAAGAACTCGCCCTGCGGAACATGCTGCGCGGCGCCGTACGGGACCTGGAGCCCACCGAGGGCGCACTCGACCACCTGCGGCACGCCGTCCCCGCTCGGCGCGCCCGCAAGCGGCAGGCCGTCGTCGGTGTGGCGGCAGCGGCCCTGTTCATCGGAACCGCGATCCCCGCGTTCCTCCACGTGGCCGCGTCCTCCGACGCCGCGAACGACCGGCCCTCCATCGCCGGACACGGCGAGCAGGCGCAGGGCGGCACGGGCGACGAGGCCGGTGCCGGTGACGGACGCCCTGAGGCGGCCGGAGCTCCCTCCGGTCAGTCCACCGCCACGGGCCAGGATGGCCGGAAGGACGAGACGCAGGGCACGGAGCAGGGACCCGATGGCGCAACCGCGGGCGGCGAGATCAACTCCACCGCAACCGCGGCCGTGACCTCCCCCGACTGCGGCGGCGACCAGCTCGGCGTCGTCTCGGCGGTTGCCCGCGGCCCCGAGGCGGACGGCAAGGTGTACGGCTCCTTCCGGATCTCCAACATCTCCGGCAGCGACTGCACGGTGGGCGGCGACGGCATGGTGACCGTCTCCACCAAGGGCGCTGCCGACCCGACGAGGATCACCGTCGTCGACCACACGGTGGGCGACGCGGCAGCCGGGCTGCCCGACCCCTCGCTGGAGGAGAGCGGGCTGATCCTGCAGCCGAGCATGGTGTACGAAGTGCAGTTCGCCTGGGTTCCTTCGGAGAGCTGCCCCACCACGGGCACCTCGCCCGACCCCACTCCGACCGACGGCGCCTCAGGTGCCTCGACCGGCTCGGATGCCGGTACGAACACGGCGCCGCAGGGTGGCGTGGAGGAGCCGGGCGGCGGCACCGCGGAGGGCAGCGTCTCGGTGACGCACACCGCGGACCCGGGAGGACCGGACGCGACCGCCACCATCCCCGACGCGTGCGCGGGCACGGTCTACCGGACCGGAGTGCTCAGGGCCTCCTAGACCCCCGCCGGGCGGTCTTTCGCGCCCGCGACGGCGGTTACGGGCGGTTACAGCACCTCGCCGGATTTTCGGAGTCGCCCGAGTCGGTCCAGTACCGCATCCGACGCCGCGCGCCGATCCTCGAAGATCGACCGGCTGGGCCTGGGCCGGGCATCCGGCGGTGGCCCCGAGCCCTGCCGGGCGCCTTGGGCCTCAGCCCTCAGCCCACTCGCCGTCAGACGCCGACGTTGCGCTCGTGCTCGGTCTTGGTCTCGGTCTCGTGCTGGGACACGGTCTCGTGCTGCGCAGCCTGAGCCGACGGCTCCTCGGGCAGCAGTCCGAGCTCCGCGTCTCTGGCCGTCTCGGCCTCGCGGCGGAACAGCCGGAACCACATGAAGATCACGAAGCCGCCGAAGACGAACCACTCGCCGGTGTAGCCGAGGTTCTGGAAGGCCTTCAGGTCAAGCCCGCTCCCCTGGGGCGCCACCGCCGGCACAGGCCGCATCCCCGCGGCATCCTTTGGGACGTTGGGCAGCGTCAGCCATGCGTCGTACACCTCGTACGGAACGAGGTTCACCAGCGCCGCCGCACTGATCACCCCCAGCTGCCCCTTCGGCAGCCCGCCCTGCGCGTGGACCCCCCTGGTACCCGCGTTCTCGGAGGCCTGCAGCACACCGGCCACGGTGACCTCACCCGTCGGCGGGGCCGGCGCCTTCGCCGGGGCGGGCTCGCCGGCCAGCCATCCGCGTACCACCGGAACCGCCTTGCCACCCTCTGTGCGCAACAGGGTCAGCACGTAGTGACCGCGCCTGCCGTCCAGCTCGCGCCCCGGAACGAGGAGCTGGTCCCCGTACTGCCCGGAGACCTTGGCGAGCCGTCCCGAGGTCTCCTTGTCGACGGGCAGCAGTGAGTCCAGCGCGGCTGCCTTCTGGTGCGCGCCAGTCGGCTTGTCCTCGGCCGCCCGGTGCGACTCGACGCGGTCCTCGAACCGGCCGAGCTGCCACGACCCCATGAACACGCAGAAGGGGATGGCCAGCACGACGAACAGGTTGATCCCCCACCATCGCGGGGTCAGCAGAAACCGGTACACCCCACCAAGGTACGGGCCTCCCCCCAATGCCCCCGGCCCGGGGCCCGGGCCCGGACGCGGGCCACGCCTCATCGCGGATGTCAGGGCGGGGGAGACGCGGCGGCCGGCCGGACCCAGCCGGCCCGGAATGAGCCCGCACAGCCGCGCACTGGCCCGGCGGCCAGGCCCGGCGGCCGGACACGGCGGCCAGGACACGGCGGGGCGGCTGGGCGGGGCGGTGGGGCTCCATCCGTCCGTGCCGCGCGACTGCAACCCGATGAGGGGAAGCCGACGCAACGCCGACGAATGCACGGCAGGGCTCCGTCCCCCGGAACGGGCCCTGCCGGTAGGTCCAGCCGCGGGCGGCGTGCCGACCCGCGCGTCAGCCCAGGTGTCTGTCCGCGAAGTCGATCTCCAGCCGCACCTGCTTGATCCGCTCCTCCACCACGAGCGAGCCATGCCCCGCGTCGTAGCGGTACACCTCGTGCACCGCACCCCGGGCCGCCAGCCGGTCCACGTAGTTCTCCACCTGGCGGATCGGACAGCGCGGATCGTTCACCCCGGCCGAGATGTACACCGGTGCCCGCACCGCGTCCACGTAGGTCAGGGGCGAGGACGCCTCGAACCGCTCCGGGACCTCCTCCGGCGTCCCGCCCAGCAGCGTGCGGTCCATCGCCTTGAGCGCCTCCATCTCGTCGTGGTACGCCGTCACGTAGTCCGCGACCGGGACAGCAGCCAGCCCCAGCGCCCACGCCTCAGGCTGCGTACCGAGGCCGAGCAGGGTGAGGTACCCGCCCCAGGAGCCGCCTGCCAGGACGAGTCTCGACGGGTCGGCGAACCCCGAGGCCACCGCCCACTCGCGTACCGCGGCGATGTCCTCCAGCTCGATCAGGCCGACACGGTGCTTGAGGGCATCGGTCCACTCCCGCCCGTATCCGGTGGACCCGCGGTAGTTGACCCGTACGACCGCGTACCCGTGATCCACCCACGCCGCCGGCCCGGCCGCGAACGCGTCGCTGTCGTGCCACGTCGGCCCGCCGTGGATTTCGAAGACGGTCGGGAACGGCCCGGCTCCCGCCGGCTTCTGCACGAGCGCGTGGATACGGCCTCCCGGCCCCTCCACCCAGGCGTCCTCGACCGGTACGGACCCCGGCGCCTTCATTCCCGGGGCGTCGAGCACCACGGCGCCCGTGGTCGACCGGACCTCCGACGGCAGCGCCGCCGACGACCACAGATACTCGACGGTCCCCTCGGGCCGGGCGGTCGCACCGGACACCGACCCCGCCGGCGTCTCGACCCGTACGAGCTCAGCGGAGGCCAGGTCGTACCGCCACAGCTCGCTGCGCGCCTCGAAGCTGTGCACGATCAGCAGCGCAGATCCGTCCGGATACCACTCGGCGCTCACATCGCCGGGCAGGTCCACGGCCAGATCGGTTTCCTCGCCCGACGCAACGTCCCAGACCATGGGCTCCCAGCGGCCGCGCCGCTGGTGCCCGATCAGCAGCCGGGTGTCCCCGTGCACCGGCGCGAAGCCCAGCACCTCGAGCCCGAGCTCTTTCGTGCCTCCCTTGGTGTCATCCAGCTCCGCGACCGTGGTACCCGCGAGCAGCATGACCCGCAGCGCGGAGTGCATGGCGTCGCCGTGTTCGGTGTGCTCGATGGCGATCAGCGTTCCGTCGTGCGACAGGTCCCCGACCCCCGCCGACTCACGGTGCCGGTAGATCTCGACCGGTGCCGCCCCCTGACGGGCGACATGGATGGTGGCCCCGTCCTCGTCCGTCGATCGCCCGACCACCACCGTGCCGTGCCGTCCGATCGCCAGTCCGGCCGGGTACGAGGGCGCCAGCCCGGGCACCGCCGGCTCGTCGTCCCCGCCCTCGAAGGGCTGGCGCATCCAGATCCCGAACTCGTCGCCGTCCGTATCGGAGAACCACCAGATCCACGCACCGTCCGGGGACAGCGTCCCGTCCGTCGTGCCGTTCGGCCGGTCGGTCGCCTGCCGCTGCCGGCCGGTGGCGCGGTCCCAGGCGTACAGCTCGTAGGTACCGGTCGCGTTCGACACGAACAGCGACCGGTCCGGCGCGTCCTCCGCCCAGTCGGGCAACCCCACCCGCGGAGCCCGGAAGCGCTTCTCCCAGTCGGGCATGGAGGGCACGGACGTCGTCGGCGTCGAACCGGTGATCTCAGTCATGACCCCATTCTGCGCTGTCCCCCGGACAAGCCGTCCACGTCGCCCGCAGCCTGTGGATAACTCCCCCCGGGACTTGCGGAGGCCGGTTGTCAGTGCCGGGGTCCACACTCGCCGTATGAACGAATCGACCTCACCGATCGAGCTGCGCAGAACAGTTGAGACCTACTGGGCCTCGGCCGAGGCCCGCGACTGGGACACCTTCGCGTCCACTCTCGCCAACGACGTGGTCTACGACCTGCCCCAGACGCGCGAGCGCGTCAGCGGCAGGGAGAAGTACGTCCGCTTCAACCGCGAGTACCCCGGCGACTGGCACCTGCGCGTCGAGCGCATCGTCGTGGACAGCGAGGCCGGCGAGGCCGTGAGCTGGATTCACTTCACCGTGGGCCTCGAGGAGATGTACGCCGTGAACTTCTTCACCATCGACGCGAGCGGCCGTATCGCCACGGTCACCGACTTCTGGCCCGAACCGTACGAACCCCCGGCCGGCCGCGAGCACCTGACGGAGCGCTACTGACCGGCGCACGGCATGGGCGCACGACCGCGGTCGCCGCCGTCCGAATCCGCCGGCAGCCGGGCTCGGGCCGCGGTCGGACGGAAGGAGGCACGGTCCAGTGGACCGGGCCTCCTCAACTCAGCGACGTTCACCACATAAGCGCGCTCCGTGCGGCTCAGTTCCCGTCCCTTGGGAATCTGGTGCCAGCGCTGGAGGCAGGTACGGCAGCAGGTCGCAGTCGCGTGTTGGGCGACGAAAACCGGGTGGCCGCCGTAGGGGGTCTGCTTGCCGACCGCACAGATGGAACTTCGCGCGGAACGGATGTTGTGCGATGGCGTCCAGCCGCTGGTCGAGCGAGGGGGACGTTGGTTCAGACATCGAACGTTCCGAGGGAAGACGGCGGCCCTCTCGATCGTATGGCTGTCGGCCTGCGCACTACGGTCCACCCGGGTTCTTCCGCGTTCTGTCGGAGGTGCAGCGCGGGCGCACACCTTTCCGGGTGGGGTGAGCGGAGACGGGCGAGCCCTGTCCGTATGCGATCAACGGCTTCACGAGCGACCGTGGAAGGGCACCCGCACCGGAGCGGGTGCGTACGCTCGTACCGTTGGGCGCGGAGACTCTGGGCGCTGTGCGTCGTGAGGACCGAGAAGCACTGACCCGGAGAAGGTGATCGTCCATGTGCCGGTGGCTCGCCTACTCGGGTACTCCACTTTTCCTCGAAACCGTTCTGTACAAGCCCGCGCACTCACTCATCGACCAGAGCCTGCACTCCCGCCTGGGCGTGGAGACAACCAATGGGGACGGATTCGGCATCGGCTGGTACACACAGGACCCAGAGGTCAGCAGCCCGGCCGTCGTCCGCGACGTCGGACCGGCGTGGAACAACCGCAATCTGCGGGAAATCGCCGGGCACGTAAAATCGCCCCTGTTCTTTGCCCACATTCGCGCGTCGACGGGTACGGCAGTTCAGCAGACCAACAGCCACCCTTTCCGGCACGGCCGCTGGATGTGGATGCACAACGGGGCCATTGCCGGATTCCCCTTGCTGCGCAGGGAGCTTTGCCTGGCCGTGGACCCCTCGTTGTTCGCCGAAATCGAGGGGACCACGGATTCCGAGGTGATGTTCTTCCTCGCGCTCACTTTCGGCCTGGAGGACGACCCCCCGGGCGCAGTGGCCCGAATGGCCGGGCTGGTTGAGCGCACAGGTCGCGCACACGGCATCGCTGCCCCGCTCCAGATGACCATCGCGGCGACCGACGGCGCGGATGTCTGGGCGTTTCGCTACGCCAGCGAGGGCGACGCTCGTTCGCTGTACTACAGCAGCCGCGTGGACTCACTGCGGGCACTCCACCCCGACGTACCCTTTTTGCGGGATCTGTCCGAGGAAACGAGACTCATCGTGTCCGAGCCCCTGGGCGATCTGCCAGGAGCCTGGAACGAAGTGCCGGAACACAGCTACGGTCTCGTTCGATCCGGCGCGGGCGAACTGCACCCGTTCGCGCCGGTCTAGACGACGCCACGGCAACCCTCGGGCGGCGGGTCCGAAAGGGTCGATGCGTGCCACATCGGCTGGCCAGTCGAACAGTGAGTCGTACTCCGTGACAGTGCGGGACCCGTGCTGTGGTGCCAGGGGCACGGATCGCAGTCATGCAGCTGGTCACTCAGACCAATGCGGCTGACGCACTCCACGAGCGGCTTTACTTGATCCATGGCAGGCCGCAACAGCCCGCGCGAACACACGCCGCGCGACGGCTCCCTGTACCGGCGGAGGCAGGCAGCCGTCCGGCGCTTCCGGGACAGCCGGGCGGGCACGCTGTGGAGCAGGCTCTCCGCGATCGATTTCCTCAACAACTGCTTCCAGCTTGCCGCGCTTGCCCTGCTGTGTTTCTTCCCCTTCCTCATTGTCGTCACGGCTCTGGCCGGCCGTGACGCCGCCACCACGGTCGTCGGCTGGCTGGGGCTGAACCAACAGGCGGCGCAGGCGTTGGCGTCACTCTTCGCGACGCAAGGCGAGGACTCAGGCTCCTTCACGGTGGCGAGCGTCTGCATGCTGGTCATCGGTGCCGTGGCCGTCGCCGGCACCTTGCAGAGCTGGTATCAACGGCTTTTTGACGTCCCGTGCCGCGGCTGGCGGGACATTCCGGCGCAGCTCTGCTGGCTGGGGGGCCTCCTCGCCTACTGTGCCGCGCAGGCCTTGGTCGGCAAAGCGCTAGACAGGCCGGTGCTGCTGGGCCTGTTCGGTCTCGCCGCGGCGATGTGCTTCTGGTGGGTGACCATGTACGTGCTGCTCATGCCCACCGTACGGTGGCGCGCCCTCCTGCCCCCGGCCATCGTCACGGCTCTGTGCTGGACGGGCCTGGGAGTCTTCTCCGCCCGCTACTTCTCCGCTGCGATCGTGGACAACAACGAGAGGTACGGTCCCATCGGCGTCGTCATAGTCCTTCTGTCCTGGCTGGTGGCGGTGGGAGTAGTCATCCACCTCGGAGCCGTCGTGGGCCGCATGTACCTCGAATACAGTTCCCGGTGGGACACCCAGCCGTATCGCTGACAGCCCCTCTCGGCAGGCTGCCGTTGGCGTAGAGGCGTCGAACTGGAGTGGGCCCCGCGCGCCGGGGGCCCACTGGTCCATGTGCCGTAGACCGAGAGCGTGCCCCGGTTGGGGTCGGTCTGGGGGCCTGGGTCGTGCCCGGGGTGGGGGTGGACCCTGCGGCGTGCCCGTGTTGCCGAGGCCGTGCTGGGCCGTGCCCGTCTTGCCGCCGACCGTGCGCGCCGGGGACCGCCGCGTTCGTGCCCGTGCCCTCCTCGACCAGCTTGACCATCAGCCGCTGGAGCTGCGTCGCGGTCGAGGGCCGCATCGCCTGCCGGCATCAACGACGCCATGGCCTGCTTGGGCGGCGACATGTGGTCCTGCGGCAACTCGATCATCGGGGCGATCCCGTGGGCCAAGCTCGGCAAGATACCGTCCGTCCTGAAGGCGATTCGCACTCCTGCCGGTTCGGACCGAGGACACCCGCTTTAGGAGCGAGGGCTCCCCGCTCGATCCGGCGCGGTTGTGGCGCGACCTACTGCAGCACTGACAGATGTGCCACCGATTGCCAATTGGCCCGCGACCTGGGCACAGCTCCCTGCGAAACGGCACCTCCGTGCCATGCTCTGAGGAGATGCCATGCAGGTAGCCGTGGTCACCTTTGACGGATTCAACGAGCTCGACAGCTTCATCGCCTCCGCGCTGATCAACCGGTGCCGAAAGGACGGCCTGGAGGCCTTCATCACGACACCGACGCCGGTGGTCACGTCCATGAACGGCGTCGAGGTAACCGGACAGCGCCCTATGGAGTTCGTGACCGAAGCCGACGTCGTGCTGATCGGTAGCGGGGTGAAGGCACGAGACGTAGTCGCCGACGACCGGCTGATCTCCAGGCTGCCGCTCGACCCTTCGCGACAGCTGATCGGTGCGCAGTGCTCCGGCGCGCTGGTGCTCGCCCGGCTCGGGTTGCTCGATGGCATGCCCGCCTGCACGGACATGAAGAGCCGGCCCTTTGTCGAAGCCCGCAACGTCACCGTGCTGGACGCGCCGTTCCACGCCGAGGGGAACATCGCTACGGCGGGCGGCTGCCTGGCGTCCCAGTATCTCGCCACGTGGGTGATCACCCGAATGCTCGGGGAAGACGCCGCGCGCGACGTCATCGGCTACGTGGCTCCGGTCGGCGAAAACCAGGAGACTGTCGAGCGCGCCATGCGCGCCGTCCACGCGGGCGAGGTCGCACTGCGCTGACGCCTCCTTACCGGCCACCCCGCCCCATCCGACCGCACCCTGCCACGCGGTCGGCGCGTAGAGGCTTGGGCTGCCATGGGGCGAGAGATCGGGGCCCGTAGGCTGGCCGCGAATCGGGCCTGGGCCTTCGTCCTTGGAGCGGGTGACGGGAATCGAACCCGCGCTCTGGGCTTGGGATCACTGCGCTTCTTTGCTCGGATTCCGGTCTGACGTGACAACGGGTGCCACGGCGAACCCTTACCGGTGGGCACTGCTTGAGGAGTTCGATCAGTTGCCCTGACGTCCGGTCGGGCACGTGCTCGATTCTCGGTAGGTCCGGACCACTCAGGGAGCCCACTGGCGGGGGACAACATAGCATGACAAACCTGGGCGAAAAGGGTCACTGTCATGCCCTGAGCGATCTTGCACGGCGCCATCAGCTTCGGCCTGGTCACCATCCCCGTTCCAGGTCGTCGCAGCCGCCGAATTCCACGACATCACCCTGCACCGCGTCCACGAGAAGGACGGGGCTGAGCGATGACAGGAAGACCGAGATGAACGCCTCGTACGAAACCATCAAGACCAGGCTGGACGGCAACGTCCTGTCCGCCACGTTCAACGCGCCGCCGATGAACCTCATCGGTCCCGAGGTCGTGCGGGACCTGGTCGCACTGCTCGAGGAACTGTCACACCCGACCGCCCCGCGCGTGGTGATCTTCGACAGTGCGGACGCCGACTTCTTCTTCCCGCACGTCGACATGACGAAAGTCCCCGAATACACCGCTGAGGCCGCGAAGGCCGGAGGCCCTGGCGATGCCTCCCTGGGAATGCTGTTCCGCAAGCTGAGTCAACTCCCGGCTGTCACCATCGCCAAGCTGCGCGGCCGTGCCCGGGGAGCGGGCAGTGAGTTCCTCCTTGCCTGCGACATGCGCTTCGCCTCCCGGGAGAACGCCATCCTGGGCCAGCCCGAAGTGGGAATCGGAACACCCCCCGGCGCGGGCGCGATCCAGCACCTCACCCGTCTGCTGGGCCGGGGCCGTGCACTCGAAGCCGTGCTGACGTCGTCGGACTTCGACGCCGACCTCGCCGAACGCTATGGATGGGTCAATCGTGCGGTCCCTGACGCCGAACTGGACGAGTTCGTAGCAGGCATCGCCGCGCGCATGAGCGGCTTCCCCCGCGATGCGCTGATCGCAGCCAAGTCGGCAATCAACGCCATCAGCCTGCCGGCTCCTGCCGAAGTACGCGCAGACGCCGCGCTGTTCCAGCAACTCGTCCGAGGCGAGGGAGTACAGCAGCGCACGGCTGAGCTGTTCAAGCAGGGCTTCCAGACCCGTGGTGCCACCGAACTCGGCCTCGGAGACGCCCTGGGCGACTTGAAGGCCGTCGACTGATGAAGAACTGCCGTGAGGTCGGTGCAGTGGGTTTGGTCGGTGGCCTGCCCGGTCAGGGGTCGAGCATGATCAGGGGGCCGTACGCTTGCCGGCTACTTGGGCAGGCTTGTCCCCTGCCCGCAATGTGACCGAGTGGCCCCCTTGCCTTGCTCGACGCGGGACCCGGACCGGGGAGGTGGCCAAAGCCGCGGAGCCGACCGGCGCCCCGGCGGCCCCTTCTCCTCAGCACGTGGATCGCTCTAGCCGCGCGACCGGCGGAGCCGGGAGCGCGCGGCGGGCGGAGCGAGCCGGCTTGATCGAGGTAGAGAAACCTGTAACAGGCCGGATCCGGCACTGCCAGCTCGGGGGCACTGTCGGCCAGCTCACCCGGCAGCCACGACGTGGACAGGGATGACACCCTCGTCGTCCAGGTACCGCCGTTGGCGACGTACGGCCTGCGCGCCCTCGTCCAGCCCGAGAGCCGGGCGACATCGGCCGGCTCGGGCGCCAGGCCAGCGCTCACGATCTCGACGCGCTCGCCGGGGCGGAAGCCGCTGCCTGTCGCCCTCTGGAGTTGGAGGGGTCCGAGCCGCTCGTCAGCTTCCGTCCGAGGTCCACGAACGTGCCCTGTGTCGAGGCCCGCACGTCCCCCTCGGCCTGGAGTTGCTTCACGCCCTTCGCTGCCGTGGCGGTAGCGACGCCTCACTCTTCGGCGATGTCAGCAATGGACGGCAGCTTGGTGTCCTGTGGCAGGGCGCCGTCGACGATCTGCTGTCGGAAATGGTCCGCGATCTGCATGAACGGCGGCGCAGCCCGCTGGACTCGCGGTGTCATCTCTCCTCCTTAGAGCTCGTCTGCTAGCTCACAGAGGACAAGCTCAAAGAGGTCTTGCGGGACTACGAAGACGGGTTAGCCATTGCGCCGGACGGCTACACCGTTGCCGACGCTGTGCACGACTGGCTTGCGTACGGCCTTGCTGGACGTGACCCGGGCACGGTCGAGAACTCCACGGACCTGAGCCAAAAAAACGTCATCCCGTCCCTCGGTGCTCGGAAGCTTCGGGACCTGAGCGCGGAAGACCTCGACCGCCAGCGCTCAAGGATGCCGAAGGCGTCAACGCTGACGAGTGGACGCCCTGGGAGCTCCGGCACAGCTTCGTGTCTCTGCTCTCGGACCGCGGCGTCCCCCTGGAGGAGATCTCTCGGCTCGTCGGGCATTCCGGCACGGCCGTGACCGAGGAGGTGTACCGGAAGCAGATCCGGCCGGTGATCCAGACAGGCGCCGTGGTCATGGATGGCATCTTAGGGCGGGATCCGGAGCGCTAGTCACGCAGAAAGACACGCAACAACGTCAGAGGGCCCTCACCGATACGGTAAGGGCCCTCTGGCCTGCTACTTAGCTGTCGGGGTGGCGGGATTTGAACCCACGACCTCTTCGTCCCGAATGAGGCTCGGTTACTGATCTTGCCAGCGCTGCTGGCGTTTTCCCAGGTCAAGGCCGGCGCAGCTCGGCGATCTCGGCCTTGAACTCTGGCGTGAATGGGCGGCGAGGCCGGGGCTTCTTCTTCCCCATGCTTCTGAACTTGAATTCGTGATGTCGGTCAGTCGTTGAGGGTCAGGCCGGTGCCGGTGAGGCAGCCGTTGATCACGTCGGGCCGGTACTGGATCTGCT